>NZFZ01000005.1 GCA_002689405.1 Gammaproteobacteria bacterium
GAAGACTATTGGTAATTTTCCAACAGATCAGCGCGTGGTAATGGTTGCCGGACCACATACTTCAAATTGGGATTTTGTTCTTGCTATGTCATTAATATTAAGTCTTGACGTCAACATTCATTGGGTTGGTAAACATTCAATCTTCAAAAAAGGTTTTCGCAGATTGCTCAGAAAAATGGGCGGTATTCCTGTTAATAGAGCAAACCCAGAAGCATTAAAAAATGAAATTCATAACATTACGAAGAAGTTCAAAGGCTTTATTATTGCTATATCTCCGGAAGGCACTAGAAAAAAAGTAGATAGACTCAAATCTGGCTTTTTAAGAATTGCTAATGAAACTAACAGCAAAATTATGATGGTTGGAGTTGATTTCTCTAAAAAAACTATTGAGCTTGGAGATTTCTATAGGCCTTCCGGGGATGTAGAGAAAGATCTTAAATTCATTAAGGAGTATTTTGCTAACTTTACAGGGAAGTATCCAAAACCAAAATAGTATCTGTTACAGTATTTTATTCCCACTCAATAGGCATTTCGCTTAGTAAATATTTATCTGATATATTNAAAAAAAGGAGGAGTTTCATGAATCAAATAGCACTATTAACACCAGTATTTGTCTTAATATTCTGGACTTTTGCAATTTTCTTGATTATGGCTTANGGCCGAGCGAGATTTATGAAAGATCCACAAGATGCAGCTCATACAAGAGACTTAAAAGGAACTTTACCTGCTTGGGTTGAGAGAACTGCCGATAACTACAACCATCTTTTTGAACAACCGATCGCATTTTATGTTGTTACTTTAGCCATAGCCTTAATCAATAGCATTGATCCTTTGATTGTTCAGCTAGCCTGGATATTTGTGATTTTAAGAATTATTCATTCTTTAGTTCAGCTAACATTCAACCTGGTCTTGCTAAGATTTACAATCTTTGTTGCTGGGTGGTTCATAATTGCTTATATGGCAATTTCTCAATTGATTTAATTTTTCTTTTTTTTAAAAATTAAATACCTACAAATAATTAGGTAAAAAACTAACGATTGAGGGAAAAATAGCTAATAAAACCAAAAGACCCAGCTGAATTGCTATAAATGGAATCACTCCCTTATATAAAGAAATTGTCTTGATATTTTCTGGTGNNACNCCTCTCANATAAAACAAAGCAAAACCAAATGGCGGNGTTAAGAAAGAAGTTTGNANATTGATTGCAATCATNATACCAAGCCAAATTGGATCTGCCCCCATTGCCATCAATACTGGCCCNACAATTGGNACTATGACAAAACTTATTTCGATNAAATCCAGGATAAAACCCAACAGAAANATNAAANCCATAACCAAAACCATAGAACCNAAAAGACCTCCNGGNATTGAGTTAAATATTTGCTCGATGAGTTCTTCTCCTCCTAANCCTCTAAAAACCAAAGAAAAAACAGAAGCGCCAATTAAAATGATNAAAACCATNGAGGTTATGGCNGCTGATTGTTTTACNGTNTCNGCTAAAGTTTGAAAATTTANTNTATTATTTAGNATTGCAATNAGAATTGCNCCNAAAGCACCNAAACCTGAAGCCTCTGTTGGAGANGCAATNCCAAAAATAATGCTACCCAAAACAGTGATGATCAAAATAAAGGGCGGAGCAATGACTTTTATTAAATCAATAGCTTTGANTGAGCTTTGTCTGATCATTTGAGATAAGTTCCAAGTTTCTTGATTTGAAAAGAAAATAAATTGCATAAAAACACAGCAACATTAATCCAGGAACTATAGCTGCCAAGAATAGATCTCCCACTGAAATTGTTTTGGCTGTAAAAATTCCCTGACTAAGTTGCGATTGTTGATAAGCCGAAGACAACACATCTCCTAAAATAACCAAGGCAATAGAAGGAGGGATGATTTGTCCCAAAGTACCGGTAGCAGAAATTAAGCCTGTGGAAAGATCATGAGGATATCCTTGTTTTAAAAATGCAGGTAAAGAAATCAAGCCCATCGCAATAACTGTTGCTCCAACAATGCCTGTACTGGCTGCAAGCAAAGCTCCAACAAAAATTACCGAAAGACCTAGCCCGCCTCTAAAACCAGAAAAAAAGTCTGACATTTTAAGCAGGAGTTCTTCGGCAACTTTTGATTTTTCCAACAATACGCCCATAAAAATAAACAAAGGAACTGCTATTAAAGTAGAGTTCGTCATTACGCCAAAGATCCGATTTGGCAGAGTTTCTAAAAGAAACAAATCAAAAACGCCAAAAAAACTTGTAATTAATGCAAAAATTATTGAAACCCCAGCCAAAGTAAAAGCAACAGGGAAACCAAAAAGCAAAAAGATACAAACTAAGGCAAAAAGAATTAGTGGTAGAAAATCAATCATGTTTGAAAACCAACTTAATCAGCTCTGAAAAGCTCTGAAGGATCAAAAGAATAGGAAAAATAATTAAGCTTGTTTTGAAAAGATACACAAAAGGAAGACCACCTGGTTCTGGAGAAATTTCATTGATAGACCAAGCGAAGTAAACGTATTCAAATGAAAATATTAAAATTGCCCAAGCAAAGGGTTGTAAAAAAAACAAATTCCCAAAAAAATTTATCATTCTTTTTCTTTTATCCGACAATTCTCTGTAGAAAATGTCTACTCTGACATGCGCATCATCTTTTAAAGCTAATGCAGCATAAAATAGAAAAAGCATCCCATGTGAGTAAACTAGCAGTTCTTGCATTGCAACTACTCCGATTTCAAAAACGTATCTTAAGATGACAATCATCGAGCTTAGAAAAATCATTAATAAAATGAGCCAAGAAGAAATATTTCCGAAAAAGAAAGGAAATAAATTAAGTATATTCTCTGTGGTTTTGGTAATTTTTTTGAGCATTGAAATATGATTTAATAATACTGTAATGATTATAGTTCTATCTCCAGCTAAGACGTTAGATTATTCTTTTTCAGAAAAGGGACTGGATTTCTCAGTACCTCCTTTTTTGCCTAAATCTAAAAATTTAGTGTCTACTATGAAGAAACTCAATAAATCTGAGTTGTCTTCTTTAATGGGAGTCAGTGAAAAAATTTCTGCTTTAAACCATGATAGATTCCAGAATTGGTCTCAAGCAACCAAACCTTCAGCTCATGCGAAACAAGCTGGGTTTGTTTTTAAAGGAGACGTCTATCAAGGACTGGAGTTTGAAAAACTTTCAAAACAAGACATAAATTTTGCACAAAAACACCTCAGGATCCTTTCCGGACTTTATGGAGTTTTAAAACCATTAGATATTATTTCGCCTTACCGTCTTGAGATGGGTACTAAAATTTCTGTTGCAAAAAANAAGGANNTGTATGAGTTTTGGAAAGAAGAAATTACCAATCATTTAAACAAAGATCTCAAAGCAACTTCTACTTTGGTGAATCTTGCTTCTATCGAATATTTTTCATCTGTTGATACTGGAAAATTGAAAAGCAGAGTCATCAGTCCGGTTTTCAAAGATTTTAAAAACGGCCAATTTAAGATAATTAGCTTTTACGCGAAAAAGGCCAGAGGATTAATGGCCAAGTATTTGATTGAAAATCGAGTAAAAACTTCTGACGATCTTTATAAATTCAATCTTGACGGATATAAATTTTCCAAAAAAGATTCCACCGAAGACAGCCCGGTTTTTCTAAGAAAATAATCTATCCTTGATATCCACCATCAAGATATTTTTTTCCAGTTCTTGGAATTAAATCATCAAATTCTGGATCTTTATTATTTGCTTTTGCTTCAAAAGCTACAGACATCTCATCGCTAATTCCCATTGCAGCATTCCACAAAGCAACATGATTTAGAGACTCTTCAATTGTGTGATCTCGCCCATAATTAAGAATTTCTTTTGTTCCCGCAACTGCTAAGGGACCTTTGGAAGCAATTTCTTCAGCAATGATTTGCACAGCTGACATCATTTCTTCATGGGAATCAAAAACTTTGTTTACCAAGCCATGAGCTTTTGCTTCGTCAGCAAAAAATCTTCTACCTGTGTAGGCCAATTCTCTGACTACTCCTTCTGGAATCAATCTTGGAATTCTTTGCAAAGTTCCAACATCTGCTGCCATTCCAATATTAATTTCTTGGATACAAAAGAAAGCCTCTTTAGTACAAAATCTCATATCTGTTGCTGTTGCTAGGTCTAAACCGCCACCTATACAACCTCCTTGAATAGCCGAAATAACAGGAATTCTTGCTTTTTCAAGAGAAGTGATTGTATGTTGAAGGTCAAGAGTGATTCTAAAACCTGCTTCCTTTTTCATGCCATTATGGGTATTTGAAGATTTTGGTTCAGTGGGATTGTCGCTCAATGAAAAGTTAGCTAAATCCATTCCAGCACAAAAATGTTTTCCTGTAGAAGATAGGACTATTACCCTTGCACTGGCATCATCAGATATTTTTTCAACAAGATGAGGCAATTCTGACCAAAACGCTTTGTTCATTGTGTTGTATTCATCTGGTCGACACATGGTTACATACGCCACTTTGTTTTTTATTTCTAAATCAAAACAAGTATATTTATTTGTCATTTCAACTCCTTTTTANTTTTTAAGTTTTTCAATCAAATCTATTGAAAGCTCTTCAAGNTCCTCAATTAATTCAAACTCTTTATGATGAGGCATTACAACCTTTCTATTTTTTAGACTAAGTCTCTTTAGGCCAGAATGAATNTCTTCTGCNTGTTTCAATAAATCTTCTTTATCAACCATAATATNTTCTCTATNANNAGNGTTATTGTAATTTATAAATAGNATTTATAAAAATAATGATGAATAAAGTGAACCAAACTTATATCTCAGAAGAGTTAATTAAAATATTCAAAAGCGCGAAAAAGTTTTTTGTTAATTTTGANTCGANAGATCTTAAGGTAAGTTATAAAAAAGATAACTCTCCACTGACAATCTTAGATACNGAGGTAGANCAATTNATAAGAAAAGAGCTAAAAAAAATTAATCAAGATTTTGCNCTCATNTCTGAAGAGACTAGCCAANAACAANCAAATTCTGANTACGCTTGGATCATAGATCCTATCGATGGTACAAAAGAATTAATCAATGGCAGCGATGAATTTACTTTAAACATTGCCCTAATTAACAACCAAAAACCAATACTTGGTGCTATCTATCAACCCATGAAAGATAGCATCTTTCTAGGCGGTACTGATTTACCACCAAAAAAAATTACTGATGAAAAAATGGAGTTTCTTTCTAATAAAAACAATCAAATCTGTAATGTTTTAATTAGCAAATCTCACAGCAGTGAAGAAGAAATGGATTTTTGTGCAAAAGTAATGTCTAAATTTAAGGGATCTAAAGTTATTAAAATGGGAAGTTCTATAAAGTTTTGTCGGATCTGTGAGGGAATAGCAGACCTATATCCTAGATTTGGAGATATTTATTCTTGGGATATCGCAGCTGGACATGCTATTTTAAAAGCTTTTGGAGGAGACATATTAGATTTAAATCTTCAAGAAATATCTTATGATATGCAAGAAAAACAGCTTATTAGGGGATTTTTTGCCTTTTCCAACGAAAAAAAATTAGATTTATTAAGATAAATACATTCTTAAACTATTTTTATAACTTTTTTACTGAAATATTTCTAAATTGATGAAAAAAGGGTATAAAATTCGCAATTATGGGTAAAGAACTACAACCTATGGATATTTCTTCTCCAGGTCAAAACCTGGAGTCCTATCTTAACTCCATACAGAACATCTCTATTTTGACTCCTGAAGAGGAGAAAAAACTTGCAGAAGAGCTTTACTACAATAATGATTTGGAAGCTGCTAGAAAGCTCGTAATGGCGCATCTTAGATTTGTTGCACATGTAGCCAGAGGATACTCTGGGTATGGCCTTCCGCAAGCCGATCTTATCCAAGAAGGAAATGTCGGTCTTATGAAAGCTGTAAGAAAATTTAATCCAGAAGTTGGTGTCAGACTTATATCTTTTGCAATTCACTGGATAAAGTCAGAGATTCATGAATACATTTTAAAAAATTGGAAAATTGTCAAAGTAGCTACTACTAAAGCTCAAAGAAAGCTTTTCTTTAATCTTAGAAGTAAAAGAAAAGACTTAAATTGGCTTTCGTCAGATGAAGTAAAAATGATCTCCTCCGAATTGGGTGTTGATGAAAAATCTGTTAAAGAAATGGAATCCAGAATGAATTCATCTGATGTTTCTTTTGACCCGCCAGCTGAGGCCAATGATGACCAGGCATCTTACAGTCCTGCTAATTACATTTCGGATTCAAGCATGGATCCAGCAGAACTCATTGAAAAAAATGATTTAGAAAATCACAATAATAGCCAACTTCTTTCTGCTATTTCTGAATTAGATCAAAGAAGCAAAGAAATTTTAATGGATCGTTGGCTTAACGACATGAAACCTACTCTTCATGAACTATCTGATAAATACGGAGTTAGCGCGGAACGAATCAGGCAAATTGAAAAATCTGCCATGGATGTGATAAAGGAAAAATTGAGCTAAATTTTGGGAAGCTCTCCAATAAAAATCTTCATCAACGGCGATTTAAAAAAATTTCCTCAAGAAACAAATATCGTCTCCGTCTTGGAGTCCTTAAATATATCTTCCAAACACATTGCAATTGAAATAAACGAAAGTTTGGTTTTCAGATCGTATTGGGAGGAAACCCATCTAAAAGATGGAGACAAAGTAGAAATTGTAAAAGCTATAGGCGGTGGTTAATTGACTCAGGACAGTTTAGTCGTTGCGGGTAAAAACTACTCATCAAGGCTTTTAGTAGGGACGGGTAAATATAAAAATGAAACTGAAGCAATTGCATCCATTGAAGCTTCGGGGGCAGAAATTGTTACCGTTGCTGTTAGAAGAATAGACCTTCAAAACGATAAAGATTCTTCAATTCTTGATTACATATCTCCGGATAAATACACAATTCTTCCTAATACTGCTGGCGCCTATA
The DNA here is from genome assembly GCA_002689405.1 of Gammaproteobacteria bacterium. Lineage (GTDB taxonomy): Bacteria > Pseudomonadota > Gammaproteobacteria > Magnimaribacterales > AG-339-G14 > MEDG-81. The sequence continues at coordinate 6,949 of NZFZ01000005.1, forward strand.
CAACAAAAGATGCGGTGAGGATGGCGAAATTAGGTAGAGAGATTTTGGGGGGTAAAAACTTACTAAAATTGGAAGTACTGGACGATCCAAAAACATTACTGCCAAATATGGATTCGACCATAAAGGCAGCAGAAATTTTAGTAAGAGACGGCTTTGAGGTAATGGTTTATTGCACTGCTGATTATGAAAGTTGCATGAAACTAGAGGACATTGGGTGTGTTTCCATAATGCCATTAGCTGCTCCCATTGGCTCTGGCCAAGGTATTGCAGAGCCTCAAAAAATTCAAAAAATTATTGATTCAGTTTCTGTGCCGGTCATTATTGATGCCGGTATTGGTACTGCTTCAGATGCTTCTATAGCAATGGAAATGGGGGCTGATGCAGTTTTATTGAACACCGCCATTGCAAAATCTGAAAATCCTACACAGATGGCATTGGCAATGAAGTTAGCAGTTGAATCAGGAAGGCTTGCCCACAAATCAGGAAGAATTCCTAAATCTCAACCTAGTCCCAGCTCTCCAGAAAAAGGCATTATAGAGTCTTGAAAAGAGAGGTTAAATCTTTTGTCCATGTTCGCAGCAGAACATCCAAAAAGGATCTGGAAATTTTCAAGAAATTTAAAAAAAAGAGTTTTTATGATTCAAAAGAAGTTAGTGATTTATCAAAATTATTACCAGAAAAAAAAATTAATATTCTTGAAATAGGCTTCGGAGATGGTAACAACTTAATTGAAAAGGCTATGGCCAACTCTGATATGAACTTTTATGGGATTGAAGTTTTTAAGTTTGGTATTGCTTCCGTTTTGAAACAGGTGCAAATTCATGACTTAAACAACATATGTTTGTTTTATGGCGATGCAAAAGATTTTTTAGTAAAAATTGAAAAACCCTTTTTTGATTTTATTTTTATTTTATTTCCTGATCCTTGGCCGAAAAAAAAACATTGGAAAAGAAGGTTGATAAATCAAAATTTTCTAAATCTCATAAAACAAAATCTTAGGGAAAAAGGATGTTTAATTGTTAAGACAGACTGGCAAGATTATGCTGATGATATTAAAAAAGACTTAGCAGAATTCAAAGTATTTCATGATCCAAACATTTTACAGTCACTCAAACCCACACAAACAAAATATGAAGGGAAAGCAATAAAAGAGGGTAGAGAAGTTTTTACTTATATAAGCGATTTAAATGCTTAAGCATTTCTTGAGAAGATTTAGCTCTGTGACTAATTTTCATTCTTTCTTTAAATGAGACCTCTGCCAAAGTTTGACTAGAATTTTTTATTTTAAAAATCGGATCATAACCAAATCCTTTGTCACCTTTTTTTTCTTTAATGATTTCTCCTTCTAATTCGCCAAAAGAAAATAGCTCCAGATCTTTTTGTGGATCATAGAATGCTAATGTGGAAACAAATTTTGCTTTAGTATTTTCTAAATTTTTAGTTTCTTTAGGTAACTTTTTTATATTTGTTTCATCAGTTGCATTTTTTCCTGAATATCTAGCAGAAAAAAGTCCAGGATCATTATTTAGTAATTTAACTTCAAGGCCCGAGTCATCTCCAAGCGAGGGATAATTACTTAGCTCACTTGCTTTTTTAGCTTTTATCATCGCATTTTCTTCATAAGAACTTCCGGTCTCATCAATGTCTTGAGTTGTGAAGACTTTTAAAGAAAGAATCTCAAAACTTGAGTTGCTAAATAAATCTTTGAATTCTCTAAATTTGCCTTCATTAAAAGTTGCAATGACTATCTTCAATTTTCTTTGACAAGCTTATAGAGGGCCACTTCTGAAAATAGATTTGGTAAAAGTTTCATCAGAATACTTTCTTCGCCATTTATTTTTGAAAGTTTTCTCTCAACAATTTTGATATTAGATTTCTTACAAAGCTCCTCAAAATCTTCTAAAGAGCAAAGATGTAAATTTGGTGTTGAGTACCAGTCATGAGGCAAAGCACTTGAAACGGGCATTTGTCCTTTAAAGAAAAGTTGGAGCCTGCATTTGATATTTGCAAAATTTGGAATAGAAACAATACATTCTTTTCCAATTCGAACAATCTCTTCTAAAGCTACTTCCGGTTTTTTAAGAGCCTGGATAGATTGACTCATCACAACATAATCAAAAGATTGGCTGCCAAAATTCTCCAAACCACTATCGATGTCTTGTTCGATAACTGAGATTCCTTTTTTTAAACAGCTTTTTATTTTTTCAGCATCTATTTCAATACCCAGGCCGGAAGCAGATTTTTCTTTCCTTAAGTCGTTAAGAAGAGACCCATCTCCACAACCAAGATCTAGAACTTTGGAGTCTTTTGAAATCCAATCATTTATCTTAAACATCTGCCTCTAAAAAACTATTAATTGCATTTTCATATCTATCATTTTTCATCAAGAAACTATCATGGCCTTGAATGGAATCAATATCCAAGTAACTTACTTTTTTTTCTGCATGAATTAAGGCATCGACGATTTCTTTAGATCTTTCTGAGGGAAATCTCCAATCAGATTTAAAAGACACAACCAAGAAGTGACATGTTGCTTCTGAAAGGGTCTCAGATAGATTTCCGTCATTCTTTCTTGCAGGATCAAAATAATCCAAAGCTTTCGTCATCAGCAAATATGTATGCGCATTAAAGCTTTTTGAAAAATTTGCTCCTTGGTATCTTAAATAACTTTCTATTTCAAACTCAACATCGTAGCCATATTCAATTTTTTCCTTCTTCAACTCTCTGCCAAATTTATTTTTCATTGATTCTTCAGAAAGATATGTAATGTGCCCTAACATTCTTGCGAGCCCCAATCCTTTTTCAGGGTGAGCGTCTCCTTTCGTAAAATCAGGATCCGAAATAATGGATTGTCTTGCAACTTCGTTGAATGCGATGTTTTGAGTACTTAGCTTTGGCGCAGCTGCAATGATGATAGCTTTGGATAATTTATCAGGAAATTCAATTGCCCATTGCAAAGCTTGCATCCCTCCAAGACTCCCTCCAGCAACACTAAGCCATTTTTTAATATTGAGCTCTTCTCTTAAAAGATTTTGGCTGTTAACCCAATCGGAAACTGTAACGATTGGAAAATTAGCACCAAATTCCTTTTCGGTTTGATCGTCAATTGAACCTGGTCCAGTAGAGCCGTGACATCCTCCTAGGTTATTCAAAGAAACAATAAAGTATTTGTTCGTATCAAAGGCTTTTTCTGGCCCAATAAGTTCATCCCACCATCCAGATTTTTTATCTTCCTTTGAATAAACGCCAGCGGCATGATGATTACCACTGAGAGCATGACATATCAAAATGGCATTGGATTTTTCTTTGTTTAACTCTCCGTAAGTTTCGTAAACAAGCTCAAAACCATTCAAACTCTCCCCAGATTCAAGCCGAAAACTTTGGCTGTGCTTAAACTTTCGTGGCTCAACAATGAGGCGATTATCTTCTGACATTTATATTAGACTGGTTAAACCTAAAGAAAATTTTGCGTTATACAAAATTCTATCAATTTGTATCAAAAGAAAAAAAACAATTATGGGCGAGAAGTCCATTCCGCCAAAAATAGTAAATTTTTGAAATGGCTTTAATAAGACATTGGTGATGGAGTTACAGAGTGAGAGAAACTGATTATGTGATGCGGGAAAAGCCCAGCTACCGATAATGGATATGAATAATCCATATCTTAGGATTTGACTAAACATCAATAACACACTGATTGCTGTCCAAGCTAAAGCCTCATTCAAGTTAAAATCTATCTCACTCCCTGAAAGAAAAATATAAAAACCCAAAGCTTTAAAGAAAAAGATAAGAGCCAAGCAGGATAAATCGATTCGATATATCACTGGAAGAACCATGCGAAAGGGCCTTAAAAAAGGCTCTATAACAGAGTAAGAACGACTGACAATAACGTTGTTGAAATTTACTTCAAAAATCCTAAAAAAAAAGTAAATAGAAAGAATAATCGATATCAAATTAATGAATGTGAATATCACAAAGTTTGGATTCATATTTATTTACCTAAATCTTTTGATCTTTCTATTGCCTTTTTTATAGCATCAGAAACTATTGTCTTGAAGCCATTTTCTTTCATTGTTTCTAATGCCTTTTCAGTAACTCCGCCTTTTGAGGCCACCATGGACATGATGTTCTCAAAACCAATCTCTCTCTCTTCATCATATATTTTGGATGTTCCCAACATGAGAGTATTTACCCAGGATTCTGGTTTTTCAAAGCCTTCCTCATGAGCAATCTCAACTAAAGTTTCTGCCAAAAGGGCAAAGTATGCAGGTCCAGCTCCGACTATGGCAGTAAAAGCATCAAAATGCTTTTCTTTCATTTCAATTACTGAGCCAAGATTGGAAAGCATATTCTTAACCTCTTCAGATATGGAAAAGTTTGACGTAATGGCAATGGCGCTGTCTCCTGATCCAATGCCAACAGTTGGCATGCCTCTAATAAGGTTTGTTTTTTCCCCTATTAACTCATGAATTTTATCAAGACTTAATCCTGCCATAAATGAGATAAAGGTTTTATCTTGCAAGTTAAAGTCATTTTTTGAAAATAACTCCCCAATCATATTAGGCTTTATAGTAAAAAAGATTACATCAGAAGAATTTATTGTCTCATCTAAGGAAAAATAACCATTCGTAACTTTTTTGAGTTCGTCTTTTTCAATTGGATCTGACAAAAATAGATCATAATCTTTAGAAAGCTTTGTAACTGCTTTTTCTCCAAGATTCCCGACACCGATAAAACCTATTTTCATTTAATTTCTTGCCCCAAATATAGTCTCACCCAATCTTACTATAGTAGAACCTTCTTTGATTGCTAATTCGAAATCTCTAGACATTCCCATAGAGATCTCAGTTAGATTTTCATAATTTTCAATTAGCCTATCTGATAGCATCTTAATTTTCTTAAAGGTTTGTTGTAGATCTGACAATTCTAAATTTGGATTTGGAATGATCATCAATCCGCAAAGTTTGATTTTATTTAAGCCACGTATCTCATTTAAAAAATTTTCTACTTCTTCAAATTTAATTCCAGATTTTGACTCTTCGTTATCTATATTTATCTGTATCAGGCATTTAATACACTTATCTTCTGGACAATACTTATCGATCAATCTAGCAATTTTTAATCTATCAATTGTATGAATCCAGTCAAAATTTTTAGCTATTTCTTCGCATTTATTAGATTGAATATTCCCGATAAAATGCCAATTAATTTTTAAATCTTTCAGTTTAGAAATTTTTTCTAAAGACTCTTGTAAATAATTTTCTCCAAAATCAGAAATTCCATTTTTATAAGCCTCTAAAATATCTTGCCATGATTTTTTCTTACTAACTGCAACAAGTTTTACATTTCTATCTGTTTTCGCCGCATCTATCTTGGACTGGACTATTTTTATCTTATCTTTGATGCTTTCCATTACATTGTTTCCGGACAGCTTATTCCCAAAATTTTAAGACCATTACTTATTATTTCTTTTATTGCAATAGAAAGTGCAATCTTGGCATCTGAATAATCTTTATCATCAGAAATAATCTTTTCAGCATTGTAAAAGCTATGAAATTTAGAACTTAAATCCCTTAGGTAAAAACATAATGGATGAAGCTCTTTGTTTTTATAACATTGCTCAAGTATTTCAGGATATCCATTTACCAATGATATGATTTCTTTTTCAGTCNCTTTTAATAAACTCAACTTTTCTAGTGATTCTTTAAGATTGAAATCTATTTTTCTTTTTTTAAGNTCTTTTTTTATGCTGCAAATCCTCGCATGAGCATACTGGATATAATAAACNTGATTATCTTTGTTTGTTTTTTTAGCTAAGTCGATATCAAATTCAAGAGCTTGCTCAGGCTTTCTAGCCAAGAAATAATATCTAGCCGAATCGATACCAACTTCATCTACCAGATTAGATAACTCAACAAATTCACCAGATCTTGTAGACATTTGGACCTTTTGCCCTTTTTCTTTTAGAGAAACAAATTGTATGAGAAGAGTTTTAAGCTTTTTAGAGTCTAAACCCAAGGATTCAATGGATGCCTTAACTCTAGGAATATAACCATGATGGTCTGCTCCCCAAATNTTTATGATTTCATCAAANTNCCTTTCATACTTATCCTTGTGATAAGCAATATCCGATGCAAAATATGTNGGTTCNTCATTGTCTCTTATTAGGACTCTNTCCTTTTCATCNCCATAATTAGTAGATTTGAACCATAAAGCGCCATCTTTTTTTTCTANTTCATTANTTTTTAAATNTTTTATGCTTTTTTGAATNAGGTCTTTTTCATACAAGCTTGATTCATTGAACCANTTATCATATTNNACTTGAAAAACCTCCAAATCNTTTTTTATNTCNTCAGTTTGAAGCTCAATGACNTAGTTTGCTAATTCTAAAAAATTTTCATACGACNCATCTANATANTCAAACCATTCGTTAAGTGTNTCAAAAGAGAAGATTNTCATCCTTNTTGACAAGATATTTCCCTTTAAAATGTTTTTTTGCTTTTATGGCAAGATCTTTTATGTACTCTCCTGCATAACANCCNTCAGGTAATACANTCTTTTTATTATNCAATTCTTGCATTCTAATAAAGACACTTAAACCCAAAGTTTTGGCNTGAAGACCTCTATCGTTTACATAATATTCTTGNGTTACNTTATTTCCNGCNACCTTTAATANATTTGCTAAAGCTGANCCAAAGGCNGCNGATCTTCCATGTCCNACATGGATNGGNCCAGTNGGATTGCTNGAAACATATTCCAAAAGAATTTTTTTTGGTTCTTTTTCNANTAATAGACCTTNGAAATCTCCNAAAGCATAATTTTTTATTTGACTAAAAAATAANTCCTCCTTTAGATAAATATTTATAAATCCAGCCCCGGCAACTTCNACCTTTTNTGAATAATCTAATNCNTCAAGAGCNCTTATAATTTCAATCGCAAGNTCACGNGGATTCTTTTTCATTTCTTTAGCCATAATCAAGGCTATATTTGAAGACCAATCTCCATGAAGTGAATCTNGAGGCTTGGTNACTTGAAAGNTNCCAGNGAACTNAGGAAAAATTTTTAAAGAGGCTTTTTGTANAGAANTAAAAATTTCATCCTTCATTTATTNACTCTTCCNTGATATTCCATACTTCTTGTATCNACTGAAATGANNTCTCCTGGAGAAATGAANANAGGAACTTTNATTTCAATTCCATTTTCTAAAATAGCTGGCTTAAANGTATTTGTNGCTGTATCNCCTTTTAANCCAGGNTCNGTATCTTTTACNGNAATNTNNACAAAATTATCAATTTCAACTGTAATTAAAGNNTCTTCCCAGAAAATAATTTCNTAGTTAGCTCCTTCTTTCATCCAAACTANCTGTTTTTCAATTTTTGATTGATCGCATTCAAATTGTTCGTAATTNGTTGTGTCCATAAGAATAACTTTATTATCTTGTTGATAAAGNAATTGCATTTCNTTGCNTGAAATTTCNGCTTTTTCAACAGATTCNCCAGTCTTAAAAGTTTTTTCTAGAACTCTATTGGATAANAGATCTCTGTATTTTATTCTCATCACNGCTTGNCCTTTTCCTGGCTTATGAAACTCATGNTCAATGATTTCACANGGAGATTTATCTAGNATTATTTTTAATCCTTGTTTAAATTCNTTTGTACTAATTTGAGTCATTTTGTNNCTTCTAAGTCATACCTTTTTAAAANGNATAATACAAGTTGCAAATATCTTGTTTTANCCATAAAGTTTCNGTCTTNTGGTCNAAACNNTGCTAGTTTTAGACCATTTTTTTTGCTTTAATCTTAAAATAATCAGGGGATTAATAATGTTTACAACTAAGTTAAATANNGCAATTTTAACGTTTTTTTTATTAACTGCATCATTATATTTAAGCGCTCAACTTGAGCCNGTATTAGAGGTTAATAGNGAAAGGGCGCTTNTTGCNCAAGCTTCTCAACAAAAAATAGATTCTTTTCAAGNAAAAACGGANAAAGATTCTGCNGAATACAAAAGTGTNAGTAAGCAAATCGAAGGATTGAAAGTCTACAACGCTCAGAAAAGAAAACAAATCAAACGNCAAGTNGAGAGNATGAAAGAGATTGANAAAACNATGAAAGACTCAACTGTTTTGCAACGTCAAATTCCCCCGTTAGCAAGAAGNATGTTTGAAGGTTTAAANCAATTTATAGCTCTTGATATNCCNTTTAGAGCAGGCGAAAGAACAGAAAGANTNTCNTTTATTCAAGCAGCTTTAGATAATCCAGTTGTATCTCCTGCTGAAAANCTTAGACAGGTTTTAGATGGATATGCTGTTGAATCTGAATATGGAAGAAAAATAGANACTTATAAAGATACTATNTTAATAGATGATCAAGANAGGGACGTAAATATTTTAAGNATNGGTAGANTGGTTCTTGCTTANCAAACATCTGATCNATCTGAAACNGGTATTTATAATAAAGAAACTCAGTCCTGGGAATCTTTACCNGGNAGATANAGAAACTCAATNAGAGACGGNATAGCAATGGCAAAAAAAGTTAAAACNGTTGATATNNTGGAGNTACCTGTTCCAGCTGCGGAGGTGNCCCAATGAAATCAAAGTTACTAATAATTGTTTTTGCTTTATTTCTCCCNTTTTCATTNGCNCANGAAGANAAGCCTGATACAGCNCTGTCTTTAGAACAGCTTTTAGAACTTGTTCAACAAGGGAAATTTGCAGAATCTGAAGAAGCAACTGAAAGAGAACAAAAATTTGCNAGGGAAAGAAGNCGNCAAGCAACATTGCTTGCAAATGCNAAAGCAGAAAGATCNAGACTTGANGCAATTGCTACAGAACTAGAATCAAGATTTGAAGCTAANGATGCCAANCTTGTTGTTTTAGAAGANCAGCTTAAAACTAGACTTGGATCTTTGTANGAAACTTTTGGTCATCTGCAAGGAGTAGCTTCAGATACACAACAACAATTTGAGTCAGCAGTAACNTCTGGACAATTTGGTCAGGATAGGGAAATTTTCTTGAAAGACCTNTCGAAAAGAATGGGCGAAGGNATTAGTTTGGCTTCNATAGAAGAACTTGAAAGACTTTGGTANGAGTTACAAAGAGAATTAATTGCTTCAGGGAATGTTCAAAAATTCCAAGCGACNGTTGTTGATAANGAAGGTCAAACATCTCAACAAAACGTAGTAAGAGTAGGAAANTTTAATGCAGTTACAGAAGGACAATATCTAACTTATCTTCCANCTCGAGGAGCTTATGAAACNCTTCCAANACAGCCNGGNAGGTATCTTGGGGGAACCTATGACGTTCATGATACTTCAACAGGTTTNGTTGAGTTTGCAGTNGACCCTACAGGNCCTCAAGGAGGAGCNNTACTNACAAANTTAATNTCTNTACCAAGNTTTTTTGAGCAGATTCAATATGGAAGAATTACNGGTTATACCATCATNCTTCTCTTTTTATTAGCTACAGGAATTTTTGGTTGGAGAACTTATATNTTGTTTAATCTTGATAAAAATGTNAAGAAAGAGGCATCTGGATCCAANCAAGGGAATAANCCTTTATCAAGAATATTCGATGTTGCTGAACAAAATAAAGGTTCAGATGTTGAAACTTTAGAACTNAAACTAGCNGAACAAATNTTAGTNGANAGAGCATCTATAGANACTGGAATCTGGTTAGTAAGATTNATTTCAGTTGTNGCTCCTTTANTAGGATTATTTGGAACNATCACNGGGATGATTAATACTTTCCAAGCTATTACTTTATTTGGAACTGGTGATCCAAAAACAATGGCAAATGGAATCTCTGAAGCACTTGTTACAACNATGCTTGGTTTGATGACGGCTATTCCAGCAACTTTTATGGCTGCTATCATGGCNAATTATGCNAAGAACATTCTTACTGTTCTTGAAGAGCAAAGCACAGGGATGATNGCNGCAGCATCTGAAGAAAANAAAGCTTAATAACTATGGCTTTCCTATTTGGATTACAAGATACCCTCCTAGATTTTTTTGAAAAAGGAGGNGGCGTTGTTGTTTTTATANGCTTNTTGATTATNTTNATGTGGAGTTTTATTTTGGAGCGTTTTTGGTATTTNAAATACATACATGNAGATGTAGAAAAAGATATACAGAATGCNTGGCAAGAAACCNCAGATCATAAATCATGGTCTGGCCACCAAATAAGAGCCATGTTGATTTCAAAAGCAAATGTAAAAATAAAAAGTAACNTAGAGTACATTAGAGTAGCTATTGTATTGGCTCCATTATTGGGTTTGCTTGGAACTATTTTGGGAATGATAGAAGTTTTTCACATCTTGGCTGTTACTGGTGGAGGCGACGCAAAGGCAATGGCTGGTGGTGTAGCTAAATCTACAATTCCAGCAATGGCTGGTTTGATGGCCGCGATACCCGCAACGTTTGCTTCAAGAATATTGGAAGAAAAAGCAAAAAAACAATCAGATTTATTACAGGAACATTTAACTTTTGAGTAAAAAAAATGAGAAGATCACTAATTAGTCAAGCAGTAGAAGAAAAGGATGAGCCAAATATTACNCCTATGTTGGATGTAGTATTTATTCTTTTGATTTTCTTCATNGTTACAGCAAACTTCATTAAAGAACCTGGTTTAGAAATAAATAGACCTGACTCAGAAACAGCTGAGGTCACTGAAAATGCTGCGATCCTAATTGCAATTGGCTCTGCTGGTGAAATATATATGGATGGTAGAAGAATTGATGTAAGACAGGTTAAAGCAAATGTCATAAGAATGATTGCAGAAAATCCTCAAGGAACGGTTGTCATTCAGGCTGATGAAAAATCTACGGCTGATACAATTATTGACGTCATGGACGAAGTAAGAGAAGCCGGAGTAGTAGACATATCTATTGCTTCTGAACCTAATTTCTAATGCGAAAACCTTTAAGTAAANTAATAGCAAACCTAATAAATAAAGCTTTAAGTTCTCATTTAAAAGATGAAAATTCTTTTTCTTTAAAAAAACTTATGGTTGACGATAACCCATATCAAAAATATGGATTGGCGGCTGCAGGAGGAACAGTAGTTTCTTTTGCTTCCATTTTATTAATGGCTTTATTAATTGCTACAGGGGAAGTTTCTTTAGATGATTCAAATCTGAGAAAAATTGTAGATGTAGTTATGCCTGTCAGAGATCCTGAGTTAATTGACTCCGTAGAAAGACCGGAAGAAGCTGAACCTGAACCTGATCAATTGCCTCCAGAAGTTGATATTGAAAATATTGAGGAACTTCTTGATCAATCAGTGAATCCAAATTTGAATTTCAAAAGAAGAAGATCTGGAGTTTTCATGGATGGTTCATACGTTCCAATCTTTCAAGTTCCTCCACAGTATCCTCGAAGAGCAGCAGAAAGAGGCATAGAAGGGTGTGTTGTACTTAAATATGTGGTCACAGAGGTTGGCTCTGTAAGAGACCCAGAAGTAGTTCAATCTATTCCGCAAGGAATTTTTGATAGAGCTGCGATAAGAGCTGCGTTAAGATATAAGTACAAACCGCTTATTAGAGATGGAAATGCAGTCGAAGTTGAAGGCGTTACTCAGAGAATTACTTTTGTTCTTGAGGGAGAAGGTAAGGGACCAGGTTATGTGCCTGAAAGTTGTCGAGGAATTCAAGGTTAAACGATGATTAAAATTCTTATATTTTCTTTTATTTTCTCTGGAGTTATTTTTTCTCAAAATGAAAATCAAACAGAACAAACAAAATTTGACTTTCCAGGTTATACCATTAAGGGATGTCTAGGATCGGACTTGTCAAAGCCCAAAAGGCAAGTTGCAAAGTTACCAAGTAAAAAAGCTCAGGCATATTTAAAAGATCTTTTTCCTTTTTTACGAGCTGAAACTGAAGACTTTGTAAAAGCAAAAAATGTTTTAGATAGAATGAAAGCAGATAAAGGCTTAACTGAGTCTGATAAAGCCCAAATGTATTATTACTTTGCTTACATAGATTCCATAAATGAAGATCTTAAATCTGCTAAAAAGAATTATATTAAGTTCTTATCTATTGAAGACGCAGATCCAAGATTAAAATCAAACGTAATTTCCATGTTAGGTCAGTTGTCCTATTCAGAAGGAAATTACAAAACAGCTATCGACTACATGGAACAATGGATCTCAATGGAAGCCAATCCTAGCTCTCTAGGATTTGATATTATCGCTGCATCTTATTGGCAACTTAAAGATAAAAAAAGGGCTCTTAAGTTTTCTGAACGTGCTTTATGTGTTGCAAAAGCTAACAAATCTAAACCCAAAGAATCAACTTACAACTTGTTAATTGCTCTTTACAATGAAAATCAGAGGATAAAGGACATGCTTCCTTTATTTGAAGAGTTGGTTAAGTTTTATCCGAAGAAAAGGTATTGGACTCAACTTTCTGGAGTTTATGGTGAGCTTAAAGAAGAAAAAAAACAACTTTCCTCTTTAGAAGCGGCTCATGATCAAAGGCTTTTAGATAAAGAAACCGAATACGTCTCTCTTTATCAATTGCTAATGAGAGCAGAAGCACCTCTTAAGGCCGCAAGAGTCATCCAGTATGGAATAGAAAAAAAATTCGTAAAAGAAAACGAAAAGAATCTTAAATACCTTGCGCAAGGATGGCATATGGCTCAAGAGCTTGATAAAGCAGAACCAGTTTACGAAAAAGCAGCAATTAAATCAGAAGAAGGAGAGTTGTATATTTTTCTTGGCCAAATCTATTTAGCTACTGATAGATATAAAAAAGCAAAACAAGCTCTCCAGTTAGGCCTTAAAAAGGGAAAATTAAAAGATCCGGTTACTGTAAATATTCTTTTAGGCCAAGTTGCTTATGAGCTTCAAGATTTTGAAGATGCGACAAAATTCTTTAGAACTGCAATTGATAGACTTTCAGATATAAAAATTAAAGATAAAAAAGCTCGAGAAAAAAAACAAGACAAGTTAAGAACTCAAGCTTTAAGCTGGCTTACCTATACTGAGAAAGAAAAGAAAAGAGTTGAAATGCTTGAACTTAGAATTAAAGACTTAGAAGAAAGTTAAATTCTTTTATAGTCTCTAAAATAAAAGTTAATTTCTTCTTTATCGTCATATTTGCTTTCTTCGCCTAATAACTTCCATTCANCCCAATCTATCTTTGGGAAGAAAGCATCTCCTAAATATTCTTTATCTACATAGGTAATGAAAAGATATTCACAATATTCTAAAAATAATTCATAAATATAGGTTCCGCCTATGATGTAGAGATCTTTTTGTTCGGAATTGTTTTTATAAGAATCAATTACATCTTTAGGCGAATTAAATACTTCTACGGAATCAATTTTGAGATTTTTATTTTCNCTCAAAACAATATTTTTTCTATTGGGAAGGGGCCTGCCAATNGAGTCAAATGTTTTTCTGCCCATCACAATCCAATTATTTGAAGTAAGCTCNTTAAATCTNTTTAAATCTTCTGAAATATTCCAAGGTAATTTGTTTTCATTACCTATAACATTATTTTTAGAAATAGCACAAATTAGCTTGATGGACATTAAACCGAAATTGGTGCGGAAATACCCGGATGGCTTTCGTAGTTTAAAATTTCAAAGTCTCCATAGGTGAAATCTTCCAATTTACTTATCTCAGAATTGATTTTGATAGTCGGTAAATTAAAAGGTTTTCTAGATATTTGAAGCTTTGCCTGATCCAAATGATTTAAATACAAATGCGCATCTCCTAAAGTATGAACAAATTTACCCGGTTTCAATTTACAGACTTGAGCAATCATCATCGTTAAGAGAGCATAAGAAGCAATATTAAAAGGCACTCCAAGGAAGACATCTGCACTTCTCTGATAAAGCTGACATGAAATTTTTGAATCCGCCACAAAAAATTGGAATAAAGCATGACAAGGTGGGAGAGCCATCTCATCAACCAGCGTAGGATTCCAAGCACTAACAATGTGTCTTGTTGAATTTGGATTATTTTTTATACTCTTAACTAGGTTTTCTATCTGATCAACTTTTCCGCCATTGGGATCTGGCCAAGATCGCCATTGAGCTCCATAAACCGGACCTAAATCTCCATTTTCATCTGCCCACTCATCCCAAATTGAAACGCCATTATCTTT
>NZFZ01000039.1 GCA_002689405.1 Gammaproteobacteria bacterium
ATGCATCATTATCAAACGATCTTTCTCTTAAACAATTTTCAAAGGTTTTTTCAAAAATTTCGAAACAAAGTGCAAAAGAAATTTACAACAAATATAAAGAATAAGTATAATTCTCGAGAGCTGACCGAGTAATCGCTGCATTGCAGAGGAAAGTCCGGGCTCCATAGGAAAAAGTGCCAGGTAACTCCTGGAAGTAAGTTTTAAACCTTACTATGGAAAGTGCAACAGAAAATAAACCGCCTAAGGGTAAGGTTGAAAAGGTGAGGTAAGAGCTCACCGTGTTTTTTGGTAACAAAAAACAGCTAGGCAAACCCCACTTGGAGCAAGGCCAAATAGAGATTTCATAATGTTTTCCGCATTAAATCTGGGTAGGCCGCTAGAGATTCATGGTGACATGAGTTCGAGATGAATGATTACTTTGAACAGAACCCGGCTTATGAGTCAGCTCAATCTATAAGATTTATTTGAGTAGCCTTTATTTAATGTAAAAATTTGTTTTTTTAAGAGTTTTTATCTATTTACAATATCTTAAAAGTGTGTAAAAGTGTGTAAAAGTATACTTTAGTGTAACTTTTTGGGACTACTTTATGGCTGGACTTTATGGGTTTAGCAGTCTTTCCTTAGACACAAAGGGGAGAATTGTTATACCCGCAAGATATAAAGATTTATTGAAGGAAATGGCTTCAGGGTCGATTATTATCACTAGAGATCCTCAATATCCATCACTTTTGATTTATCCAGGAGCATTGTGGAAAAAAATTTCCGATGCCTTTGAAAATCTATCTGGCCTAAATCCAAAAATTAGATCTTTACAGTGGAATTTCCTAGGAAATGCTCATGCTATCGATTTTGAAGTTTCAGAGAGAATGACCCTCCTTATTCCTCAGTCCCTTAGAAATTACAGTCAAATTAAAGAAAAAACCAAAGTTGTTCTCATCGGCATGGGTCAAAAACTAGAACTATGGAGTGAAAAAAACTGGAAGCTAAAAGAAGAAGGGAAAAATGTTAAAGGCGAAAGACTAGAAATTGAACTTCCTANTGAAGTTCAGGAGATNCCNTTTTGAANTATTCTCATGAACCAGTTTTATTGAAAGAGACTNTAAACAATCTCATTTATGATAAAAGCGGTTCATACCTTGACTGCACNTTTGGTTTAGGNGGNCANTCAAAAAAAATTCTAGAAAATCTTAATTCNGATGGCAGTCTTTATTCAATTGATAAAGATAAAGAGGTCAAAAATTATGCNAATCTTATCAAGGATGAGAGATTTAANTTCCAAACATCNACTTTTTCAAATATCTCNAGCNTNTTTTCAAAAAATACTATGAATGGTGTTCTTTTTGACTTAGGAGTCTCGTCCCTTCAATTAGATAAGCCTGAAAGAGGCTTTAGCTTTATGCGAGAAGGGGAATTAGATATGAGATTTGATAATAGTTCAGGAATGTCTGCTAAAGAATGGATAAATAGCGCCTCAGAAAAAGAACTTGCTGATGTTTTTTATTTTCTTGGCGAGGAAAGAAAATCGAGACAGTTTGCAAAAAAAATCATCCAAGTAAGGAAAGAAACAAATATTTCTTCNACAAAAAATCTTGCAGACCTTTTCAAACCAAAAGGTTTTCAAAAAAAACATCCGGCTACAAATATTTTTAGAGGTATAAGAATCTTAATTAATAATGAGTTTGAGGAATTAAAGGAAGGNCTAATTTCAGCAATAAAAGTTTTAAAAGATAGGGGCATTTTAGCTGTCATTAGCTTCCATTCAGCCGAAGACAGAATAGTCAAAAACTTTTTCAAGAAAGATTACAAGAATTTTTTTGAAGGCATACACTTGAAAAACGTAAATAAAATAAAACCATCGAAGGAGGAGAAATCAACTAATCCTCGATCTAGAAGTGCAATTTTAAGAATTGGGGAAATAGAATATGTCTCTTAAATACATATCATTTCTTTCTCTTTTGNTTATCTTAACTNTNGTTTTGTTAGTTTACTTACANNTNGANTTTAATATNAAAAAAACAAATTCAGATATNTATAANCTNACAAAAGCATTTAATTATGAATTGGATGAGAATCTCTCNTTAAATAGCAGAATACAATTAAAAAAATCTCTNAAAGANGCTTATGAGAATTCTTCGCAAAGCCTTTCNATGATCAGNCCANATGAGATATTNAANATTGAGGTTGCAAATTGAATATCANNCNTAANNCAAANATATTTNTTCTTNTTTNNTTTNTCTTANCNAGTNGTTTTGNANTAGCTTCCTCCATTGNCGGTNTAAANTNNAAAGANANAGAGNTAACAAAAATACCTTATTTNNATTTAAATGANGATNAAGTCATTTCTCAAAANGGNGAATCAATCNTANCAAANNATAATNATTCTTTATCTTTGGTTAATTTATCAANTGNTGGNANAGAACCTTTAGNGNTNATNANTAATTATTANGCAATNCANGANGTCCTNCTNNTGAAAGATCTTCANATTGNAGAANTGGAANATAAAAAATTTGGNCAAATAAAAATTCAAACGACCAATAAGAAATTTATTAAATTTCAAGATTTTCAACTCCCTGATCAACTTANAACTNTGAAATTATTNTTCCANAGTAAAGATTCACAAAATTTATTAAAAAACTTTAAAACCATAGACCTGAGNCATAAANATAAATTAGCAATTGGATATTATTAATGGNGAACAATAANAAAAATAATTTAAGNGTNGGAATAGANATAGGAACNTCTAAAGTTGTTTGCATAATTGCNGAGAATACNTCGGANGGCATAAACGTATTGGGCTTAGGTATTCAAAATTCAATAGGNCTTCGAGATGGNGTTATTGTGGATATTGAATCTACTGTAGCNGCNGTCAAAGAGGCNGTTTCTAAAGCTGAGCTNATGTCAGGNAGGCAGGTTACAAAAGCTTTNGTAGGAATTTCAGGCGGGAGTGTAAATGGNNTNAANTCTTCAGGAGCCGTGCCAATAAAAGATAAAAAAGTAAAAATGAGCGAGGTTGAAAAGGTTATGTCTACNGCTCAAGCTCAAAGAATTCCAGAGGGCTACGAGCTTTTGCATGCTTTNCCAAGNGAATTCATCATTGATAATCAACCTGGAGTAAANGCGCCATTAGGNATGGCAGGAGTAAGACTTGAAGCNCATGTNCATTTGGTNTCNTGTCTTAAGAATTCNGCAACAAATATTGGATCTTGCATGAAAATATGNGGAATTGATGTTCAAAAATANGTNTTGGAACAACTTGCATCTAGCCATTCNGTTCTTACGGATGANCAGAAGAAATTAGGTGTTTGTCTNATTGATATTGGNGGNGGAACTTCTGACGTAGCAATTTTTTCAGATGGAGCNATTAGTCATACAGTAAACNTNCCNATTGCNGGAACACATGTTACTAATGATATTGCTAGGGCAATTCAAACTTCGATTCAAAATGCGGAAGATATTAAAAAGAAACATGGTTGTGCTTGGAGTGAATTAGCAGATTCTGATGAAATGATAACAACTCAATCAATAAATGGCAGAGAAAATCAGTCATTCTCAAGACANGGNCTNTCGACNGTCATCGAAGAANGATATCAAGAAATTTTTCAAATTATTAAGCAAAGAATGGGAAATATAAATCTNGCTCAAGNNATACCNGCAGGAATAGTNTTGACNGGAGGAGCATCAAGAATAGAGGGNATTTCTNAATTNGCNGAGGCAATATTTCAAGCTCCNGTNAGAGTCGGAAANCCTCANGGATTGATTGGTTTAAGCGATATTTTATCNAATCCNATATATTCNACAGCAGTTGGATTAATTTTNTTTGCTCAAAAGGAACAGGAAGAAGATTACATGGANTTTGCNATGTTAAATGAAAAAGGCNTANTAAATAAAGCCTTNAGATGGATACAGAANACTTTTTAACTTTATTTTAGGAGGAGTTATGAAATATAAANTNGTAGATAATGGNAAGAGAAATCAAACCATAATAAAAGTAGTTGGNGTTGGNGGNTGTGGAGGNAATGCCATNGACCANATGGTAGCNAANGGAGTTGANGGNGTNGAAACAATTTCNGCAAATACTGATTCTCAAGCATTAACTAAAAATAAAGCAGCTGAAAAAATAATCTTNGGAGAATNAAATAATCANGGGCAAGGAGCTGGAGGAAAGCCAGATGTAGGCAGAGACACTGCTCTAGATGATTATGAAAGGTTAACGACTATGTTTGATGGTGCCGATATGGTNTTCATAGCAGCAGGAATGGGAGGAGGAACTGGAACTGGNGCAGCTCCTATAGTNGCNAGAGCTGCAAAAGAGGTTGGCGCTTTAGCAGTNGCNATTGTTACAAAACCAATGTCTTTAGANTTTAAAGATGATTTGGCAGAAGCTGGAATNAAAGAGTTGAGGTCGGAAGTTGATTCTTTAATAACCATTCCNAATCAAAAANTAAGTGAAGTTTTTGGAGGNGACTGCACNATGTTAGAAGCTTTTGGCCATGCAAATGATGTTTTGTTAGGAGCTGTNAGAGGTATNGCTGACATCATCACTCAGACTGGTTACATAAATGTNGACTTTAANGATGTTAGAACTGTCATGGCTGAGCAAGGAGTTGCCATGATGGGAACAGGCGTTGCTAGTGGTCCAAGTAGAGCAAAAGATGCAGCAGCTCAAGCAGTAGGGAGTCCGCTTTTNGAGGATATAAANTTACAAAATGCAAAAGGAGTTNTAGTAAANATAACTGGAAAAGGCATTAAGGTTGGTGAGATAGAGGANGTTCTTCGACAAGTATCAGAATTTGCNAGNGATGGCGCTCAAATAATCCATGGTGCAGTNGAAGATAANGACATGGAAGGAGANATAAAAGTCACAATCATAGCGACTGGNTTATCAGATAGCTCTCAACAAAATGATAGAGCTTCAGGATTTAAGGNTGCTAATGATCCATACGGNAGATTTCAAGAAGTACCNACTTTAGGAAAAGTTGAAAATGAANTTGCNAANAATGAATCAACCAAAAAAAGTGATTATNTAGACATACCNTCATTTGTGAGAAAACAGATAGATTGATTTGAATGCAANCGAGAATAANAAATACAGAGAACTNACTCTCTGGATTGTAATATTCNTTATCCTATTAGCTTTACCAACAAAGTTAGTCTTTTTTCAAAAAAACGATTTTAGTTTAGGAAAAGAATTTTCACAAAAAGCNTCAATNAGNCAATCTTCTATTNCTTCAAAAAGAGGAGTAATTTTNGATAGAAATAACNATGTNTTNGCTGAAGATATTCCATCNTATGANATNGGNATCTCNNTAAAGGNTTTTTCATTNGANCCACTTCATATNAATCTCATATCNACTAATTTAGATTTAGATATTGATAGNTTAAAAAAGCGGTTAGCCAGAAANAAAANCAAATATTTGGTTCTTAATCAAAAAGTANCAAAACAAAAAAAAGAACNCATTCAGTCTTTAGANATTCCTGGGGTAGTCATAAGCAAGAGAACATTTAAAAGAAATTATCCTCAAGGAGAAATATTTTCTCAATTGATAGGGCTTACTAATTATAAAAACGAAGGTGTTAACGGAATTGAGTTTGCTCTTGATGAAACTTTAAAAGCAGAAGACGGTTATCAAGAAAAAATTCTTTCTAGAAAATCAGGNGTTATTCAAAATAAAATAATTAAAGAGCCAATTAACGGCTCATCANTTAACTTAACAGTTGATTCTAAATTGCAATTTATCTTATTTGATAAGCTTAAAAAAGCTGTTGAATTTCATAATGCAGAATCTGCNTCAGGCATAATGATTGACTTGGGTTCAAATGAAATTCTAGCAATGACAAATTTCCCATCATTTGANCCCAACAACAGAAAAAAACTTAATAACATGGAATTATTGAAAAATAATTCAGCGATAGAGCTCTTCGAGCCGGGCTCTACTGTAAAACCTTTAGCTTTATCAGCCTTGTTAAAAAACAATCCAGAGTTAATTGAGTCAGCAGTAAATACTTCCCCTGGGTGGATAGAATTTGAAGGTTATAAAACCGAAGATGCTAGAAACTATGGGACATTGTCTACAGAAGAAATAATTTCTAAATCCAGTAATGTCGGCATGGTAAAGCTATGCGCTGATTTTGATCCCAATCAAATTCTTAGAACTTATTACTCTCTTGGTTTGGGGAAGTATATGAATGAAATTTTTATTTCAACCCGAGAAGGCTATCTCCCAGAATATAAAAATTTATCGCTTAGAGAAAAAGTTTCGCTTTGTTATGGATATGGTCTTCAAACAACTCTAGTTCAATTAACTTCTGCATACAGTACTATTTTCTCAGAAGGAGTTTATCGCCCACTTAAATTAATAAAAAACTCATCTCAATTTGAAGAAGAAAGAATTCTTAGTAAAGAAAATGCTAAACAAATAAAGAAAATATTATACAAAGCAATAAAAAACGGCACCGGATTTCGGGCCAAAGTTAATGATCACGACGTTTTTGGAAAAACAGGAACGGCAAGAATCTTTAAAAATCAGAAGTATAATGATGATCTGCATAATGCCTTATTCATAGGAATGACACAAATAGAAGATAAAGAGTACTTGGTAGGACTATTTGTAAAAAATCCAAAAATTAATGGCGAAGGAGGAGGTGATGTGGCTGCTCCAATATTTTCAGAGATCATTGAAACCATTCAAAAACTTTAATAATGCTTTCCTTAACAGAAAATCTTTCGAAATTAGAAAGTATCAAAATTACTGGATTTACAGATAATTCAAATTTTGTAGAGCGAGACTATGCTTTCATATCTTTTTCAAAAAATCCAAAAGAAGCACTTAAATATTCCAAAGATGCTATTGATAAAGGCGCCATAATTGTCATTAGTCAGGTAAACCTCCATGAATATTTGAAAGATAAAAATTTATTTGATTCAAATTTAGTTAATCATAAAGATAAATATTTAGAGACTCTTTTTGCAAGATCAAAAAAAAGCATCAAGATCGTTGGAATTACTGGTACAAATGGAAAATCTTCAACCGCATTTTTTCTTCACCAACTTTTATCTTTTAAGGATTCCAAAGCAACTCTATTAACGAATACACCAGAAGTTTCAAATCTTAAAAATACACAATTCACTCCCTTAACCACACCAGATAATTTTTTACTTCATCATTTTTTAAAAAAATCTATAGATTTAAAGAGAAAATACTTCCTTATGGAAGTTTCCTCACATGGCATAGATCAAGGTAGAATTTCTGGTTTAGATTTTTTTGCTAAGTCACTCACAAGCTTTTCAAAAGATCATCTTGATTACCATAAAAATTTTAGTAGTTATAGAAATGTTAAAAAAAGCTTTTTTTCAAAATCCGATCAAAACAACATCGTATCCATTGATAATGATTTAGGAAAGGAAATTTATTCTGAGAACAAATCAACTTTGACTGTTTCAGTGAATGACAAAGTTGCAAATTTATACTTAGAAAATAACTTAATAAAAACTCCTTGGGGAGATTTAACAAATTTTTTTCCCTTTAAAAGTAAATTTATGATTTCTAATTTTTTATGTGCTTTGGGCCTTTATGGAAAGATATTCAATGAAATAGATTTTGAGGCAGAAATGCTTAAAAATTTGAAAAACCTTCCAGGCAGGTTACAAAAAATTTCTTTNTTTCAGGACAAAATTTGCTATGTAGACTATGCACACACCCCAGATGCATTGAAATCTGTTTTGGATTATTTAAGAGGCCGCTATAAAGGGAAAATCATAACTTTATTTGGATGTGGCGGAGAAAGGGACTCATCCAAAAGAGGGGAGATGGGAAAAATCGCCCAAGAGAAATCGGATTTTCAAATTATTACAAACGACAATCCAAGAAATGAAGATCCAAAAAAAATAGTTGCTCAAATTGTCAAAGATATGCATTTAAAAAACTTTGACATCATTTTTGATAGAAAAGAAGCTATCTCTGAAGGCTTAAAAAAGCTAAAGAAATTGGAACAAGAATCAGTTTTGCTTGTTGCAGGAAAGGGTCATGAGAACTTTCAAATTTTAAATGGCAAGGAAATAGAATTTAACGATTTAACTTTTATAAATGAACTGAAGGATGTTATTTAAAAAAAATATAGAAAATCTTGCAGCTTTTGGAGGAGGAAGAGTTTATTGTCAAAATATTGACTTCAAAAAAATAGTTTTTAATTCAAAAGATGTCAAAGTAGGAGATGTATTTTTACCCCTTAAAGGACAAAATCATGATGCTCATAAATTTATTTCCGAGGCATATGATTTCGGGGCTGCATGCGTTGTTTCTGAAAAAAAGATTGATAATAAAAATCATATTCTTGTTAAGGATACGAACACTTTTTTAGAAAATATCGCAAAAAAACAAAGAGAACTATTTGAGGGGCTGGTGGTAGGAATTACAGGGAGTAATGGCAAAACCACAACAAAAGAAACTCTAAGTAAATACTTCAAGGAGAAATTTAAGCAAAATGATGTCTATAAAAGTCATGGAAATTTTAATAATTTTTATGGTCTTTGTTTTTCTCTTTTGGAATTAAGNCCGCATCATAAAGTGGGNTTTTTTGAAATTGGAACAAATAATCCTGGAGAAATTTCAAAATTGGCAAATATTTTGAAAATGAATTTAAGCATAATTACGAATATTGGAAATGCTCATTTAGAAGGCCTAAAAAATATCGATGGCGTAGCAAATGAAAAAAGTGATATTTTTGTTTTTACCAAGGATGAAGGATATTGTTTAGGGGACATTCCAAAAAAATATTTAAATCTAGTTAGAGATAAATCGTCTGGAAAAAAAAGAATTTTCACAAGNGACAATGATCCAAAAAAATTAATGAAAACTGCCATTATAAAAATTAATGATCTGCTAGAGGTTGAGTATCTTCCTGAAGAAATAGATAGCTTCTTGGATAAAAAAATTGATGTTCCTGGCAGGTTTGAAATAAGAAAATCAAAGTCAAAAGCTCTGATCATTGATGATTCGTACAATGCAAATCCAGATTCTTTTTTATATGCTTTTAAAAAAATAAAAAATCTAGATCTTTCAAAAATTTCTTATATTGAAAAAGGTTCAAAATATCAAAAAAAAATATGCGTTATGGGTCAAATGGGAGAACTTGGAGAAAAATCCGAAGACCTACATAAATATATTCTCAAAGAGGCATCTTTAATCTTCGATATTGTTTTAGCAATAGATTTCAAGGTGAATTTGAAAGAATCAAATATATCTTTTTTTAAAAGAGAAGAAATTGATTCTTATTTGAAGGAATATCTTGAAGAAGATGCTTTAATTTTCTTCAAAGGTTCACGTTCGGTTAAAATGGAAAACATCATCAAGAATCTTACTTAAAATGTTTTTACCAATACTTGAATATTTAGCGGAAAGCTTTGGGCCTTTAAGGATCTTCAACTATTTCACTTTTAGAGCAATCCTTGCAACTTTAACCTCATTGGTATTTATCCTTTTTTTTGGCAAGACTTTTATAAGATTCATAGCAAAACAAAAGTATGGTCAGATCATTAGAGACGAAGGCCCTCAAAGTCATTTAGAAAAAAAAGGAACTCCCACGATGGGAGGGTTATTAATTTTATTTTCTATTGTATTTTCATGCCTTTGTTGGGGAGATTTAAGTAATAAATATCTTTTAGTTTCAATGGCAGTAACCTTTTTATTTGGTGTTATTGGGTTAATTGATGACTATTTAAAACTGCGTTATTCAAACAGCAAAGGTCTAAGCGGCAAAAGTAGGCTTTTATGGGAAATTTTAGTAGCTTTATCTGCAAGTTCATTGATTTACTATTTTGCTACCAGCGCAGAAGAAACTACTTTGTTTCTGCCTTTTTTTAAAGACTTTGCTCTGCAACTTGGGATTTGGTTCATTTTATTTAGCGCCTTGGTTCTTGTTGCAACTGCAAATGCTGTGAATTTAACTGATGGGCTAGATGGACTAGCAATAATGCCTTCTGTAATGGTGGCTGCAGGAATGGGAATAATTGCATACATTTCGGGTAATGCAATTCTCTCGGATTATCTTAACGTTCCCTATCTTTTTTATTCAACTGAAATAGTAATTTTTTGTGGGGCGCTAGTTGGAGCTGGGATAGGGTTTCTTTGGTTTAATACCTATCCAGCACAAATATTCATGGGCGATGTAGGATCTCTGTCTTTAGGTGCGGCATTAGGAATTGTCGCAGTAAGTATTAGACAAGAGTTTATATTGATGTTGATGGGGGGAGTTTTTGTAATAGAAACTCTGTCTGTAATTCTTCAGGTTGCTTCATTCAAACTAACTGGCAAAAGAATATTTAAAATGGCTCCCTTACATCATCATTATGAACTTTCAGGGCTAGCTGAACCAAAAATAATTGTCAGATTTTGGATCGTTACCTTAATTCTTGTTCTTTTTGCTTTGGCTACCTTTAGACTAAGATAAAAATGAATTCATCCAAACCTGTTCTAATCCTTGGCAAAGGAATTACAGGAGAGTCATTTAGAGAATATTTTTCTAAAAAAAAACAACCATTCATTACTTACGANACGAGGGTAANAAAGGAGTANTTCAATTTAAAAAAAAATTTAGATTTTAATTTTATTGCCGAAGAAGAAATCGATTTTAACAACTTAAAATTTATAGCNTGCAGTCCAGGATTTGACTTAAATCACAACATAATCAAAACAGCAAAAGAAAAAAACATTGAAATTAAAAGTGATATAAATATTTTTTTAGAAGAAAACACATCAAAAAAAATATTAATTTCTGGCACCAATGGAAAATCAACAGTTTGTTCATGGTTAGAAAAATTATTTAATTACCAAAATTTAGATACTCTTGCCATTGGAAACATCGGAAGACCAGTTTTGGAATTCGTAGAGGAAAAAAAAGACTTTTTTGTTTTAGAGGTTTCAAGCTTTCATTTGGATATAGCNCCATTACCCAAATTCAAATTATCAGTTTTGTTAAATATTACNCCTGATCATATTGATCGACATGGAAGTTTTAATGAATATGCAAAAATAAAAAAGAAGATAAGTGACAGTAGTGAAATTTCAATTGTTAACGAAAATCTCAAAGAATTTATTCCTCAAGCTGATTATTTTTTTAGCAATAAAGGGTCTGTAAAAGATCAAAACTTCAATGCAATCAAAGAAATTTGTTCCTGCTTAAATCTTAATTTTTTAGAAAAAGATATTTTGAATTGTTTTGCTCAGCTTCCTCACAGAATGGAACTTTTTCATCAGTTAGATGGAAACATAACCTTCATAGATGATTCAAAAGCAACTAATGTAGCTTCATCATTAGAAGGCCTGAAAAGTGTCGATGAATCCAAGTCATTGATAGTNTTTTGCGGAGGAAGATCAAAAAATCAAGATTTTAAAAGTTTCACTGATTATCTAAATAAACGTGCAAANAAAATTTATTATTTTGGCGAGAGTACAAAAATTTTAAAAAAGCTTCTTGATTCGTCAAAATCTCAAGAAGTTTCAAACCTTGAAGAGGCAGTTCATTCTGCATTAAAAATTATTGAAAGTGATACCGTAATGATTCTTTCGCCAGCATGTTCTAGCTTAGATATGTTTGAAAACTTTGAGGAAAGAGGAAAAAAATTTAAAGATTTAGTTTTGAATGCCAAAATTTAAAAACCAATCAACATTGCAAAGGATTTTTCTTGGTAAGCATGATCGCTCTCTTGGCTTTGCTGATATTGATATACCTATGTTGTTCATTTCAACGTTCTTATTATTTTTTGGTATTGTCATGGTTACTTCCGTATCTCTCCCTCTCACTTCGGGGTCGCTCAATATGACTTTGAGTCATATTCAAAAAATTTTCATTGCGTTTGTTATTGCATTATTTGCTTTCAGAATGCCAATGAGCTTTTGGCAAAAAAACTCAATTTATTTCTTATTGTTCTCTTTANTTTTATTGATATTGGTTTTTATCCCCTTCATAGGAAAAGAAGTTAACGGCGCATTTAGATGGATTCGAGTTTTGGGATTTTCTTTTCAACCTTCTGAATTGATGAAGTTTTCGCTTATCATTTATATATCCTCATATTGCATTAGAAAATACGATGAATTTAGAGAAGAATGGTTAGGCTTCTTTAAACCAGTTTTTTTGATTTCGCTTTCCATATTGCTTATTTTGCTTGAGCCAGATTTAGGTTCATCGGCAGTAATATTTATTGTATCTTTTTCTATACTTTTTATTGCTGGAGCCCCTCTAAAGCATCTTATATCAATTTTTATAGTTGGATTATTTACATTTATTGGCTTGATATTTACAGCGAGCTATAGAATCAAAAGAATTATGGGATATTTAGATCCTTGGAATAACGAATTTGCAGAGCAGTTAAGAGCTTCTTTAAGCGCAATAAGTAATGGTCAATGGTTTGGAGTAGGCATTGGAAATAGCCAAATGAAAGAGGGATTTTTGTCGGATGCTCAAACCGACTTTATCTTTGCGATTATCACAGAAGAATTAGGCATTGTTTTTAGTTTAGTTTTAATTTTAGCTTTCTCATACTTAGTCTTCAGATGTTTTATGATAGGAAGATATGCTCGTCAAAATGATTATACTTTTGGTAGTTTGGTGTCATATGGAACGGGAGTATTAATAGCTCTGCATGTTTTTATAAATATTGGCGTTTCAACAGGATTGCTTCCTACAAAAGGCATTACGTTACCATTAATAAGCTTTGGAGGTTCTAACTTGATGCTCATGTTTGTTTTGATTGCCTTAGTTCAGAAAATAAAGATTGAAGCAAACTTTTCAAATAAAGTTTCTGTCTAAAAAAATATGTCAGATAAAAATAAAAAAATTATTATCTGTGCAGGGGGGACAGGGGGACATGTATTTCCTGCAAAAAAATTAAGCGAAATGCTTTTAAAAGAGGNNGTTGATATAAGTTGGATTGGCTCGTCTAGAGGACCAGAAGAACAAATATGCAAAGATTTAGGTATAAAATTTTATCGGTATCCTTTAACCGGCTTCAGAGGCAAATCTTTATTTTTTAAATTCTTAAGCCTTATTTTTTTGATTTTCTCATTCTTGAGATTTTTTCTAGAATTTCAAGTAGGGAATATTTTTTCCAAAAGAAATACTCTAGTTTGTTTTGGAGGGTATGTCTCTTTAGTAGGTTTGGCACACTTTNCTGGACCAATATATATTCAAGAACAAAATTCTATNCCTGGTTCTACAAATAGACTTTTAGCTAGATATAAAAAAATAGATAAGATTTTTTGCGGNTTTCCAAAAACNCAAGATTTTTTCGAAGAAAAAAAAGCAATATTCTCTGGNAANTTAATTAATCTTGATGCACAAAAAGTTGAGAAAAAGAGGCCGTGCTTTAATGAGTTAGATATCAAGATCATGGGAGGAAGTCTTGGCGCTAGATTGATTAACAAAACTGCGCCCAAAGTTTTTAGCCAGTTATCACAAGATTTTCCTGATTTTAAATTTATCTTGTCGCACCAATGTGGCAAAGGAAACCTGGAAGAAACAAAATTGTATTACAACTCTTGTAAAGAAAATTTTGATTTAAAGCTCTTTGAATTTCAAGAAAGTATGGAAAGCTTTTATTCAAATGCGGATCTAATAATTTCAAGAGCAGGAGCTTTATCTGTATCTGAAATTTGTGAAACTCAAAATATTGCAATTTTCATTCCCTTGAAAAATTCAATTGATAATCATCAATATGAAAATGCTAAATTCCTGGTAGAGAAAGACTCTGCATTTATTTGTGAAGAGGATCTTTTGGAAGAAAACTTAAAAAAAATATTATTTGAAATAGTTAANAATCCTGAGATTCTTGAAAAGATGAAAAAAAACATATCCAGNATTTCTTTAACGGACAAAAAAAATATGATTGTCAAAAAAATTCTTTCAAATGAATGACATAAAAAAAATACATTTAATTGGAATAGGNGGTGCCGGCATGAGTGGTATTGCTGAAATACTAATTAATTTAGATTATGAAATTTCTGGTTCCGATTTAGTTNNTACTCCAATAACGCAGAGACTTGAGTCTCTTGGAGCTNAGATNTTTTATNCCCATGATNCCTCAAANGTAGNAGAAAAGGATTTGGTTGTTATTTCATCGGCTATTTCACATGAAAANTTGGAAGTATCTGAAGCTNAAAAATTAAAAATTCCAGTNATCAAAAGAGCNGAAATGCTNGCAAATTTAATGATGCTNAAAGAAAGTGTTGCNATAGCTGGCAGTCATGGCAANACCACAATAACTTGTATNCTTGCTCATATTTTTAGCAGTAATGANCTTGATCCTACATANATCATNGGCGGGAAGGTAGAATCTTTTGCATCNAATGCAAAGCTTGGCAAAGGCAAACATATTTTTACCGAAGCTGATGAAAGCGATGGCTCATTCTTATTATTAAGACCCCATAANGCAGTAATTGCGAATATAGATAANGATCATTTGGAGGCTTATGACNACAGTCTTGAAAAATTAAAACAATCCTTTAANGACTTTTGTCTGAAAANTCCCTTTCAGGGTCGAATATTTGCCAATGGTGATTCTCCTGAAGTANTAGAAGTCATTGAAAACCTTCCTCGTAACGTATCTTTATTTGGTTTTTCTGAAAANAATGATTTTCAAATATTAAATTTCANGCAAGACAAAGANGGTTCTAATTTTGNTTTATTTGATAAAGAAAANAANAATAAAATGAGCTTTAAAACAAATATGCTGGGAAAGCATAATATTTTNAANGCAGCAGCAGCTATCACTGTAGCTCTCGATGAAGGAATTTCTTANGAAGGAATAAAGCANGCTTTAGAAAAGTTCATTGTTATNGAAAGAAGGTTTCAACTNATATCAGAAAAAGTNTTTGANAAAGACATAATTCTTATCGATGATTATGGACATCATCCAGAAGAGTTAAGCGTTTCAATTAATACAGTTAAAGAAGTTTGGCCCAATAGAAAACTATTGGTAGTTTTTCAGCCCCACAGATATTCACGTACAAAAGCTTTGTTTGACGATTTTGTAAGGCTTTTGTCTTCTTGCGAAAACTTGATTCTTTTGGAGATCTATCCAGCAAGTGAAAAACCGATTCCAAACTATGAAAGTGATGACCTTATTAGAGAGATACATAAGTTAAATCCATCGGCAAAATTGGTAAGAGGCATAGAGGAGGCATATGATGCAATGAAAGAAATTGCTGAGGATAATTTCATTTTTCTAACGCAAGGAGCTGGAAATACTTCGTTGCTCGCAAAAAAATTTAAAAATTAATGAAGATAGAAAATTTAAGTATTGGTATTGTCTGTGGAGGCTTTTCAAATGAAAGAGAAATTTCTTTGAAAGGAGCTCAATCAATTCATCAAACCTTGATTGCAAAAAACATAAATTCCAGGCTCATTGATATCAAAGATAAAAAAGAAATGCATGACAAAAAAATGTATGACGGTATTGATTTTGCTCTTGTAATGATTCATGGAAAAGGTGGAGAAGATGGAGAAGTCCAAGAGTTTTTATCATCATTGAATATTAAGTTTTCAGGAAGTGACATTTTAGGTCTGAAAAATTCATATGATAAAGTTCTGACAAAACAAATTTGGTGTGAAAACAAAATAATTACCCCTCAATATGTGTCGGAAATTTTTGACTGGTCTGATCTTCCAGACTTTTTAAAAAAAGCTTCAAAGTTGGTTATAAAACCTAGCAAGGAAGGTTCAAGTCTCGGAGTATCTATAATAAAAAATAATTCTGAAAATTTTTCAAAGGCCATTAAACATGCAAAAAAGTATGAAGGCACTCCAATTATTGAAGAATTTATTCCTGGAAGAGAACTTACTATCTCAGTCTTAGGAGATTTAATCTGTGATCCAATAGAAATTGAAGCTCAAGAAGAGTTTTATAATTTTGAAGCTAAATACAATAGAACTGATACATCTTATAGCTTTCCTATTTTTGCAGAAGACAAACTAGTTAAGCTTAAAAAGCTTTCAAAGAATGCTTTTGACCTTTTAGGATGTGAGAAGTGGGGGAGAGTAGATTTAATTGAACATGA
>NZFZ01000040.1 GCA_002689405.1 Gammaproteobacteria bacterium
CTTGGAACTAATAATAGGATTTATAAAATAATGTATCACCCTACAATTCCAAATCTTGTTTTTGCAGGAACAAGTGAGGGTATTTTCAGATCAACTAATAATTTTGAATCTTTTTCATTTGTAACTGCTGGAAATAATACTTGGGAATATAATCAGGATTATGACTATATAGAGTTTCATCCAACTGATGAAAATATTATTTATGCATCTACATTTAATAATGACTCTCAAATATATATTTCAAATGATGCTGGTCAAAATTTTGTTCAATCTGGAATCATTCCAGGAAATAATAGTAACATTCAACTATCGATTTCTGCAGCCTGTGAAAATTGTGTGTTTATAGGCTCAAGTGATGGTGTTTGGAAATCGGAAGATTTAGGTCAGAGTTTTACTTTAGCAGGAAATCCAAATCTTGCAAATTACGGTGCTTTTGCGGTTAGTGATACCGACCCAAATTATATGCTGTTTGGTGATATTGATACACACATGAGTAACGATGGTGGACAAACCTGGAATCAGGTGACTTATTGGGCAACTGGAAATGCAAATTATGATACCACAGGTCAATATGTTCATGCTGACATTCGAGGATCACGAAGTTATAATGGGGTGTTTTGGGTTAATACTGATGGATTACTAGCCAAGAGTAATGATAATGGATTAACATGGGAATTTTATGAAGGTCAATCAATTAGAGAAAACTATTGTCTAGGTGCTAGTCAGTCAAATCATTATCGAACTATTACAGGTTCTCAGGATAACGGAACAAGTATAAAGAATGAAAATAATTGGATAGAATTTTACGGTGCTGACGGTATGGAAGGCATTATTCATCCTTTAAATGATGATTGGATGATAGGGAGTTTACAATTTGGAGGTAAACGAAGAACAAAAGATGGAGGCTATAATCAGGATGGAGTAAATCCAGATAATTTTAACGGAGACTGGGTAACGCCGTTAATGTATGATCCGAGCGATCAAATGAGTATTTATACTATGACTAATATTTTATATAGAAGTGATGATTTTGGTTCAACTTGGAATACTCTAGGTAATAGTTTTTTTGGTGGTAATATTCAAAATGCCGCCATCGCTGAAAACTCAAGCACAATAGCAATTTCTAATTATAATAGATTAAAAATTTCCTATGACGGAGGTATAACCTTTACAGAGGTTTCCCAATCTCTACCAAATCAATTTATAACAGACATTGCTTTTGATCCTAACGATGACAGCACAATAATAGTTACCTATGGTACCTATGGAAATAATAATCAAAAAGTTTACTTGTCAAATAATCAAGGTGACACTTGGCAAAACATAACACATAATTTGGGTAATATGCCAATTAGAACTGTAGTGATTGATCACACTGAGGACTCGACAATTTATTTAGGTGCTGAAATAGGAGTTTATAAAAAAACTATGTCTGAGAACTCGTGGGAATTATATAACGAAAATTTACCAAACACAACTGTTATGGAACTTGAAGTTGTGTATGGGTCTAACACTCTAAGAGGTACTACGTGGGGAAGAGGTGTATGGGAATATTCGTTAGCCGGTAGAGAAAATTATCCATCCATCATAACAACAAGTATTTCTAATCAGCCTACCGATACTCAGCCTAAAGAAGGGATAGATCAATTTGTCTCATCAACTATAGATTACGAAGGAAACTTAAATAGTGTGTATGTTGAATGGGTCACAGAATCCAGTTCAGAAATAATTCAAATGTCTAACTCGTCTGATAATATATGGGTGTCAGATTCTGCTATTCCTAATTTTGAAGCAGGAACAAANGTATTTTTTAAAGTATATGCTGAGTCATCATCTGGGTTACTTTCTGAAACATACAAGTTTATGTATGAAGTTAGAGAGAATGTNTTNTGNACTCCATCAATGAACTGTGACTATAATGACGGTTTTCAATTATTTCAATTACAAGACATAGATAATAGTTCTGGATGTGAAGGTTATGGAGATTTCACTTCGCTATCAACCAATCTTGAGCAAGGAAATGATTATGAATTAACAGTAACTACTGGATACGGTGATCAATACATAAAAGTATGGATTGATTATAATGATGATCTTGATTTTACTGAGGACGAGGTTGTTATCAATAATTATATTATTGCTCCCGGCGTGGCAGGTGGTGTTTACACGGAAACAATAAGTTTTACAATTCCTGAAGACGCAGTTCTNGGCCAACATATTATGAGGGCAAAAGCAAATTGGGCTGGAGATGTTCCAGTTGACGCTTGTGTTGAAACTACATATGGCGAGACTGAAGATTATTCTGTGGTTATTGTTGAATCTTCGTTAGGAATAATTGAAAATACTTTTCCAGAAAACCCAATCATATATCCAAACCCAACCAATGGTAATGTTTCAATTGATCTACGAAAAAACTATAATAATATTATAATACAATTAAACGATATTCTTGGAAGAAAAATAATTGAACAATCATATAATCAAGGAAGAGTTTTTAATTTAAATATAAAAGAAAGTGCGGGAGTTTATTTTCTAAATATAGTGACTGAAAATAAAAAGGTTGTATTTAGATTGGTAAAAAACTAATTAAATCTAAATTCCTGTAGTACGGGTAATTCAATATTGTTGAAATCAAATAGCGCTTGATTTTCCCAAACTGAACCGTTTTCAGAACTTTCTCCATCCCAGGCGATTAATTCTGCGCCCCAGTAGCAAAAACCAACTCCGCCACTAACCCCCAAAACAATTGTTTTCAAATCTCTTATAAAATTTCTTTGTCCCTCAGGAGTTGCTGGGTAGTCTGGTAATATCAGATGTTCGTCAAGTCCTACAATATTATTTGTCCAATCATTCCAACCTAATGTAAATGGGTACGCAGTTTCAGCGATTAAAATTTCTTTACCAAAATTTTCAGAAAGATTTGATAATTGGCTCTCCAATTCTTCCAGTGACTTTCCATGCCATTTGGGATAATATGAAATCCCAATAACATCATAATCAACTTCATNAACTAAGTTATAAAACCATTGGGAANCTTCGTATCCAGCAAAATGCAATATTATTTTAGTTGTTGATGATAAACCTCTTACAGCAATTACCCCTTGATTGATTAGCTCTAAAAATTGATTTGGATTATTTACAATATCACCATGTGGAAATAAAATACCAGTATTTATTTCATTCCCAATCTGAATATATTCAGGTTCAATTTCTGTCATTATTTCACTAATGTGAGAATATAGTTCTTGCTTTAATTCGTCAAAATTTAAAGATTCCCATTCAGATGGTAAAATCTGTTGTCCCGGATGCGCCCATGTATCAGAAAAATGAGGAGTTATCCAAATTCTAAATCCTAGCGATTTTAGTAATGTTGAAAATTCTTTAACGCCTTNCAATGAAGATACATCTTCAGTTGGATTTACCCANAATCTCAATCGAATGGTATTAATACCATAGTCTAGCAACGAGTTAAGAAACTCTACTTGATCCCCCTGAGAATTATAAAATAATGGGTTTGATTCGGNAATTGTGGGAAAATATGAAATATCTACAGCAGAAATTAAATCTGGAGATGGCCCTCCCCAATGATCAGAAATTTCNGAATTTGATTCACAAGCAAAAATTATAATTAATATAAATATGAATTTAATTTTTTTCATTTAATTTTTTCAAAACGTAAATACAATACGAAATTATTACAATTTGCAAAGTAGCAATATAGGGAATAAACCCGTCAACGTGCTCGCCGTAAATTATTTCCCATAAGCTTGCAATAAACAGGAACAAAGAAATACAAATAACAATTATTAATAATATTTTTTTTGTAGTCATTTATTCAAATGTNACAGAGATAGCTTATTAATTTTTCTGTTGTCTAGGAATTTATCAGAAAGAGGATAATAGAAAGAATTAATCATTGCTAGACCTAATTTGCTACTAGTGGTAATCGTTGGTAATAATTTCATTAGTGGATAGAAGGGCNTCATTAATGTATAAAACAAATCATATAATTTTGTTTTAGCCCTAATGCCATCTCCGGGAATTAAAAGCCCAAGTCTAATCATATAAGCATCTTTAAGCCCTCTATTTAAAATATAGTTTTCTGCTTTTCCTTTTNCATTTGCCCAAGGTATTTTACTGTTTTCTTTAGTACTTGTTCCTTCACCAGAAACATAAGTCATAATTGCATTTGAATTAATGCTGTAGACTAAATCAGTAATCGCCTTTGTCATCTCATAAGTTACACGATAATAATATTCAGAGTTCTGACCAAATGAAGTTATTCCCATACAGTGGAAACATGCATCACAATTTTTTATCTTCTCTTTTACTTCACCCACTTTTAAAAAATCTGAAATAATAAATTCAGAAATTTTAGGACTTTTTAGATTTACTGGAAGTCGATTTATTAAATATATATTTTTTACCCTTTTATCATTTATACATTCTTGAAGAACTGATTTCCCAACCATTCCGGTGCTTCCTGTAATTAAGACATCCATGTTATTTTTTATTGTAAATTAGAAATTAAAATTAACTTTTAATGAATCGTAATTATATAAAAATTCTGTTAATATTTTTATTTTTTTCTTTTTCTACAAATGCTCAGGAAAAGTTTTCTAATCCAATAATTCCTGGTGGCTATCCAGATCCATCAATCTGTAAAGTTGGAGACACCTTCTATATAGTAAATTCATCATTTGAATACTTTCCCGGGTTACCTATTCATAAAAGTAAAGATTTAATTAATTGGGAATTAATCGGTTATGGATTACACAGAAAATCACAGGTCAATTCAACTNTAAATCTAATTGATGTCCAATCTAATGGGGGAATTCATGCACCAACAATTAGGCATAAAGATGGANTTTATTATATAATTACAACTAATGTATATTACGATGAAGAGAAGGGAAAAACTGACATGGTAAATTTCATAATTACGGCTGAAAATCCAGCCGGCCCGTGGTCAGATCCATCTCACATTCAAGGNGCTCCAGGAATAGATCCTGATTTATTTTTTGACGATGATGGAAGGGTGTGGTATGTAGGTAATCAAATGCCGGAAAATCCAAATTTTGACGGTGAAGGAGAAATTTGGCTTCAAGAATTAGACATAAACGAATTTAAATTAATTGGAAAAAAATATCTTCTTTGGAGAGGTGCATGTGGAGGAGTCTGGGCCGAAGGTCCTCATATGTATAAAAAGGATGAACGTTATTATTTAATTATTGCTGAAGGTGGTACTAGTTTTAATCATGCTGTTATGGTCGCATTAAGCGACAATATAGAAGGACCATATATATCTAACCCGAGAAACCCTATAATAACTTCAAGACATCTATCATATGATAACTGGGTAAATAGTACTGGTCATGGTGACATTTTGGAATTAGATGATGGAAGAAATTATATGGTATTATTGGGGATTAGAAATCAAATTGAAAGAGGCTCAAATATGGGTAGAGAAACTTTTCTTGTTCCTCTAACATGGGAAAGAGAGCCTTTTGAATGGAAAGAAACCAAACACTTATGGCCTGTTGTAGCTCCTGAGACTGGCAGAGTGGAAATCTTAAATGATGTTGTATTTAATAACTCAGTTCAAAATAAAGCAACACATTTTATAGATAATTTTAATACAACACAGCTTGATATTAACTGGAACTTTCGTAGATATCCAATTGAAGATGTTTACAAAATTAATAAAGAAGAAAATCGTTTAAACTTATTTTGTCATCCAAATCAAATAAAGGAGAGAGGAAGAGCTGCGCTTCTAGGTTTTAAACAAACTGAATCAGATTTTGAATATTTAACTCAAATGTATTTTCAACCAAACTCAAGTGATTCAGAGGCAGGAATTAGTCTTTTTCAAAAAGATGATAATTATATAAATTTTACGATAATAAAAAAAGGTGATAAACACCAACTTCAAGTATATGTTATTAAAAACGGTGAAATATTAGAGTTAATTAAAGATGAGTTGAGACAGTACAAAGGCAATATAAAATTTAAAGTAATCGCAGACAAAGATGCGTACAAACTATATTATTCATTAAAAGGAATGCATTTTAAATTGTTTACTAGTCTAGAGGGATCCTACCTAAAGAGTAATGGTTACACGGGTGCCCATCTTGGGCTTTATGCAACAGGAAACGGAAAAAACAATAAGGATTTTGCTTCGTTTGATTATGTAAATTATCTTATAAAAAAGAAGTAATATATTGTATATGCAATCATACTGAAGCTTATAAAAAAGCTTAGTTTCATTAATGATTTATTTTGAGGATTTTTTCTAATTAAAATTCTTATGATCCAATTCAAAACAAATAAGGTAATTATTATTATTAGCGGCGTTGGCATATGTCAAAATTAAATTAAATTCCTTTTAGTCTTTCATAAAACGCACTAAATTCTTTAGAATAATTTCTATTATTTCTGAAATTGGCTGGATCACACCTGTTTCATTATTAACTCCCATAATTGATATAAGAAGAGTATCTTCTCTTATTTTATCTTTGATATCTTTTGGATTTACTCTTCCAGATTGGTCTACATTTATAATATCAACCTCAAAACCTAATTTTTCTAATTCCTGTATTGGTTCTAGTACTGCTTTATGTTCTATAGCAGAAGTAATGATGTGTTTTTTATTATTATTTAATCCAAATTCTTTTAAACCAAGTATTGCGATATTATTCGATTCGGTTGCTCCACTCGTAAAAATTATTTCATTTCTAGATGCATTTACTAAACTTACCACTTGATCAGTAGCTTCTTGAACTGCTTTCTTTGCAACAGAACCAAAGCTATGAGTATGTGATCCTTCATTACCAAAGTCTGTAGTTAAATAATTATTCATCTTCTCTGCAACCTCAGGTTCAATTGGAGTTGTCGCGTTACAGTCTAAATAAATGCTCATTTTTGTATGTTGAATATTAATTATTGTATGTTAAATAAATAACATACAAATTAATAAGATTCTACTAATTTATTGTTTTTTATGAGTTTAAACATTCACAGGTTTGCTGCAATCAAAGGACGTCAGTCAGGTGACGATTTTTATACAGTTGTTTGCGAGATGGCAACTATTCCAAGATTATTTTTATTTAATGAAGCAACGATCCCTACAGAACTTCGTGCACAAAGACACATCAATAAATCTAGAATACCTGAGATTGCAAAATATATAGTTGATAATCCAAAAAATTATATTTTTTCAGCTTTAACTGCTTCGATAGATGGAAAGATAAATTTTAAACCTTTAAAAATTAATGGAAAAGATAGTGAAGTTGGTGAACTTGAAATCTCTGGCGATGCAAGATTAATGATCAATGACGGTCAACACAGAAGAGCAGCAATTGAAAAGGCACTACAAGATAACCCTTCTTTGTCTAACGAAACAATAGCAGTAGTATTTTTTAGAGACAAAGGTCTTAAAAAATCACAGCAAATGTTTTCTGATTTAAATCGACATGCCATTAGACCAGCAACTTCTATTGCACGATTATATGATCACAGAGATCCTGTTGCAGAAGTTATTAGAAGAGTAGTTTATGAAACAGAAGTTTTCAAAGGTGTTGTTGAAATGGAAAGATCAACAATTGCTGAAAGATCTTCAAAATTATTTCCTTTTTCAGGAATTTATTCTGCTTCTAAAAATTTAATTGATTTTGAAAAAAACAAAAAAATAGAAGACCAAGTAAAACTAGTTTCTGCTTTTTGGGAAACTGTTGGGCAAAATATGGATCAATGGAAAGGGGTCCGAACTGGTAATCAATCAGCTACAGAAGTCAGAAGAGATTATATCCACACTCATGTAATTATTCTTCAAGCAATTGGGGTAGCAGGCAAAGATTTAATTAATCAGTTTCCATCTAATTGGAAAACCAAATTTAAAAATTTACATAAAGTTAATTGGTTAAAAAATGATCCAGAATGGCATAAAAGAGTAATTATAAATGGCAGGGTAGTTAAAAATACCAATAGTATCATTTTAGCATCTAATTTAATCAAGAAAGCTTTGGGTGTGAGATTAAACACAAAAGAGAAAGCATTGGAGAGTAAGATAAAAAAAAATGGAAAATAAAAAGAAATCTTATTTTAATGAACTAGGTTTTAAAGCAACTATAGATAAACTAGTTAATCATGTTGCAAAGTTATATTTAGAAGATCAAAATCCTTGGGTAGTTGGTTATTCAGGGGGAAAAGATAGTAGCGCCTGCTTACAATTAATGTGGCGAGTATTAGAAAAACTTAAATCTGAAAATAAAACGATTAAACCTTTATATGTTATTACGACAGATACATTGGTCGAGAACCCAGTTGTTGCTACTTGGGTAAAAAGTTCTATTGATTTATTAAGAGAAAAAGCAAAAGAAAATTCATTACCAATATTTCCATCATTACTCACTCCAAATATTGAAGAGACTTTTTGGGTTAACTTAATTGGCAAAGGTTATCCAGCACCCAATACAAAATTTAGATGGTGCACAGAGAGAATGAAAATCAGACCAAGTGATCGGTATTTAAGAAAGTTGGCATCAGATAGTGGTGAAGCAGTACTTGTAATTGGTACTAGAAAAGCTGAGAGTTCTAATCGTTCGATTGCAATTACCAAACTTGAAAAAGAAGCAACAAGAGAAAATTTCCAAAAACATATAAATCTATCAAATGTTGTAAGCTTTTTACCTATCAAAGATTGGACTAATGATGATGTCTGGCTTTATCTTTTGCAGGACAAATCTCCTTGGGGAATAAACAATAAAGATCTTTTATCTATGTATCAGGGCGCAACAGATGGAGGTGAATGTCCATTAGTTGTTGATACAACAACCCCTTCATGTGGCGATAGTAGGTTTGGTTGTTGGGTTTGCACTTTAGTTAGAGAAGACAAAAGTATGTCTGCAATGGTTCAAAATGATAGTGAAAAATCTTGGATGGAACCTTTATTACAAATGAGAAACGAATTAACTGTAAAAGATCACGATAAAAGAGATTTTAGAAGATTAAAAGGCAATGTTCAATTAATGGGTACAGATCAAGATAAGGCTGTACCAGGTCCGTATTTAAAATCGAGTAGAGAAGAATGGCTTAGAAAATTATTACAAGCCCAAAATAAAATGAGAAGTAACAAGCAACTCCCAGAAGATTTAAAAAAATTACAATTAATTACACAAGCTGAATTGGATCAAATTAGAAAAATTTGGTTCTATGATAAATTAGAAACAGATGATGTATTG
Organism: Gammaproteobacteria bacterium; assembly: GCA_002689405.1. Lineage (GTDB taxonomy): Bacteria > Pseudomonadota > Gammaproteobacteria > Magnimaribacterales > AG-339-G14 > MEDG-81. Next base: position 9,240 of record NZFZ01000040.1, read on the forward strand.
CCTTCAATTTGTGAGGAAGAGGCCAAAGGAGAATATAGTTTTGAACCATTAGAAGATAGCCATGTCTTTGATAGGGATGTTTTAAATATACTTAAGGAAACATGTGGCTCTGATGAGATGATATTTGAAATAGCAAGAAGTCTTTTAGAAGTTGAGAGAAAACATTTTAAAAGTAATCGTCGAACTGGTTTGTTTGATGAGTTTGCAAATATTTTTAAAAAGTCTTTTTACAAAGATAGAACAGACGCTATCGAATATGCTCAAGAGAAAAAGAAGATTAAAGACCAATCGAGCAAACAATTAAATTTAGCTAATAACTCATGATATTTGAAAATTTAGTTATAAATAATTTTGGAGTTTATTCTGGTAAACAGAATTTTGATTTGTCCACTAAATCAAAAAAACCAGTTATTCTAATCGGGGCATTGAATGGTTCGGGTAAAACCACATTTCTTCAAGCAATAGACTTTGTGCTTTATGGAAAGTTTTCTAATTATTTTTACTCACAAAAATTATCTTATGAAAATTTTTTAAATAAAAATGTTAATAAACAAAATTTTAACGAAGGAGCTCAAATAGAATTAACCTTTAGTAGAAAGTATAAAGGAAAAAAACAAAAGTTTAAATTATCTAGAAACTGGAAACAAATTGGCAAAAAAATGAAAGAAGAATTCTTTGTATTTATTGATGAGAAATATGATGAAGACATAACTAAGGATTGGGATAATTTTGTAGATCAAATTTTACCATCTCGTGTAGCCTCTTTATTTTTTTTTGATGGAGAAAAAATTGAGCAATTAGCAGACCTCGACCAATCAAAACAAGTTTTAAAAAAAGCAATTAATTCTCTCTTGGGCTTAGAAATTGTAGATCAGTTAAATTTAGATGTAGAAGAATTTCAAAGAAGATCAGCTTTAGAACTTAAAGATAAAAAAGAGAAAATAAGAATTAATGAAATTGAAGAACAGATTTCAAAACATCAAAATGAAATAAAAAATATTGATGAAAGAATAGTTAAAATTCAAGATCAATCAACTAAAGTTCAATATGAAATTAGACAAACGGACATTATTCTATCTCAAAAAGGAATTGCTTATTATGAGAAGGAAAAAGAATACAAAAAAGAACAAGCTGACATTAATGACAAAATAGATGAATTGAATAATCAGATAATTGAAGTTGCAGGTGGGGATGCACCTTTGATGATTGTTAAGAAAGAATTAGAAGAAATTTTAGTTCAAAGTAAGCAACTTAATAAAAGTTT
>NZFZ01000041.1 GCA_002689405.1 Gammaproteobacteria bacterium
TCTATTGCCAGAATCTTAGCAAAAGCACTTAACTGTTCTGATTTAATAGATAATTCAGAACCTTGCAATGCTTGTGAATCATGTACATCAATAAACGAAGGAGCTGCAATTGACTTTATTGAGGTTGATGCGGCATCCAGAAGAGGTATTGAAGACACTAAAAATCTTTTGGAAACTATTTCTTATTTGCCTTCATCATCAAAATATAAAATCTATTTGATTGATGAAGTTCATATGCTTACTCCTGAGAGTTTTAATGCCTTGCTGAAAAACTTAGAAGAGCCACCTCCCCATGTGATATTTATGTTTGCAACAACAGAATATAAAAAGATTTTGCCGACAATAATTTCTAGATGTCTACAAGTAAACTTAAGTTCTGTTTCTGTAAAAGTCATTACGGATCAATTGGGAGAAATTTTTTCAGAAGAAAAAATAAAATATGATGAAAATTCCTTAAAGCTTATTGCAGAAGCTGCTCAGGGTAGTATTAGAGATGCTTTATCTATTTCTGAAAAAGTAATATCTTTTTGTAACAGAAACCTTAAAGAGAAAGAAGTGAGAGATGTTTTAGGAATTCCAGAACCTGAAATTATTGCGAATCTATTGAAATCAATTCTGGATGAAGACGTAACAGAGGTTCTATCAATTCTTGAAAATTATGGTGAATATGAAGATCATGAATTTTTGTTAAAGTCTTTAATGGATCTAATTCAAGACATTGCAATAAGTCAGTTTGAAAAAAAAGGAGCTAAAAATAATATAAATGATTTTTTAAAAACAGATCCCGCTAAATTGCAGTTTCTTTATCAGTTAGGAATTTCCAATCTAAAGCACTTTAGTTTGGGTTATGACTCTTTTTCAATACTAAAAATGACTTTATTAAAAATGGTTGCCTTTTCTCCCGAAAGTGAAAAAAAAAATTCTTTAAAAATTAAAAAACAAGATAGTTTTGAAATCCAATGGCCAGGAATATTCTCTGATTTAAATCTAAATGGCATATCAAAAAATTTACTTAAACAAGCTAGTATTGTTCATCAAGAAAATAATTTAAAGCTCTCTTTTCCTAAAAACGTTCTTTCTATTCTTAATGAAGAACAAAAAAAAGATATTGAAAAAAGTTTTGAAGATTATCTAAAAATGAAACTGGTATTCATCTATGACGATGATGTTGATTCAAAACTTACACCAGAATATGAAAAAAAAAATAAAGATAAAGGAATAAAAAAAAATATTAAAAAAACCATGAAAAAAGATAAAAACTTCAATGAAATCATGGGCGGATTGAAAGTTGAATCTGTAAAATTTAATAAAAAAAATGAAACTGAGTCCTAAAATTTCTGAATTAATTCATTCATTAAAGTCTCTTCCTGGAATTGGTCCAAAATCAGCTAAAAGAATGGCTCTTTCGTTATTGAGTTCAAATAAAGAAATTGGCTTAACGCTTTCTAAATCTATTGAAGATGCAATTTTAAATATCCAATTCTGTCAAAAATGTTTTGTTTTAAATGATGAAGAGTTTTGTGACATTTGTAACTCAGCGAATAGAAATAACAATTCAATATGTGTTGTAGAATCAACTTCAGATCTTTACTCAATCGAAGAAACATCTGAATTTGATGGCAGGTATTTTGTTCTAAATGGCCTTCTTTCCCCAATAGATAATATTGGCGCAGAAGAACTCAGAATTGAAAAATTATTAGATATCATTGATGAATTCAAATCAAAGGAGGTCATTCTTGCATTGAATTCAACATTAGAAGGTGAGGCTACTGCTTATTTTTTATTGGAAAAATTAAAAAAGAAAGATGTTACTGTTACAAGAATAGCACAAGGAGTTCCGGCAGGAGGAGACTTAAACTATGTTGACAATAATACTCTTAGAAGAGCAATTTCTTTTAGAACTGAATTAAAATAAATCCATGTCAATCAAATCAGATAATTGGATAAAAAAAATGTCTCTAGAAAATGACATGATTTCTCCTTTTCAGCCTAACCAAGTTAAAACTAATGAAGAAAATAATCAAAAATTAATTTCCTATGGTCTTTCTAGCTATGGTTATGACGTAAGGTGTGCAAATGAATTTAAGGTATTCACAAATATCCATTCAGCAACAGTAGATCCTAAAAAATTTGATAGTTCTAGTTTTATTGACGTTATTCAAGATGAGTGCGTAATTCCTCCAAATTCATTTGCTTTAGCAAGAACGATAGAGTATTTCAAAATTCCAAGGGATGTTCTTACAATTTGTCTCGGTAAATCAACCTACGCAAGATGTGGAATCATTGTAAATGTAACTCCTCTTGAACCAGAATGGGAAGGGCATGTAACTTTAGAATTTTCCAATACTACCAGTCTTCCAGCAAAAATTTATGCAAATGAGGGCGTAGCTCAAATGTTATTTTTTCAATCAGATGAAATTTGCGAGACCAGCTATAAAGACAGAGATGGAAAGTATCAAGGCCAAAAAGGAGTAACTCTTCCTAAAGCGTAACTCAATCTAATTCCCAATCAACATTAAATCCTCTTCCGCCTTGGAAAACTTTTATTGTTTCTTTAGCAGGATTGTTTTGAATCAAAAATTTAAAGTATCTTTTATCTTCTCTTTGCTCAGTAAATTCAAATACTTCAACGGGTTTTGATTTATAAATAATTTCTTCGGTTTTGTTTAAAAAAGACTTTATTTTAATTTTTCCCTTATCAAAATAATTTATTTTAAACTGGTCATTGTTGAGGTAATTCATTTTAATTTGAATCTGAAGGGTTAGGTTATCGTAAAAATACTCTTGAATTTCAATTGAACCTTTCTTTTTTCCGAAAGAATAAATAATAATTCTTCGATTACCTTCTTTTTCAACTTTATAGGTCTGATGATCTTTTCTTAATCCTCCTAAAACATCTAGCTTTCTAAAACCAGATTCCAAAACAACATTTCCATTATCTACACTAAAAATAGATTCTTGTTGTATGGTGAAGAGGGGATGTTTACCAAAGGATGAAATCTTCCAACTATTTTCAGATATTTTCTCTAAAGTTTCCTTTACCGATCCAGTTGGCTTTGATGAATAATAATTTTCATAAGGATTTAGATCAAATAAGAATATTTGATTACAAAAAAAACAAAACAGTAATTTAAATAAAATATTCTTTACCATCTTTATGATAGACATCGTCTATTATTATTTTATTATCGACTATGGATATTTTACCTTCCTGAAGTTCAGATAATATTTCTGGATAAATAAAATGTTCTATTTTATGAATTTTATTTATAAGATCGTTTTCTTTTTCATTATCATTCACTTTAATTTTTATGTAGCCAATTATTGGACCACTATCTAAACCCTCATCTACGAGGTGAACTGTAACCCCATGTTCTTTATCTTTGTTTTTAATAACTTTTTTATGAGTATTTAGACCTGGATATTTTGGTAAAAGAGAAGGGTGAATATTTATTATCTTGTTAGGGAAATTTTTTACAAACTCTGAACCTAATATTCTCATAAAACCTGCAAGAATAATAAAATCTACACTTTCTTGATTTATTAATTCTTTAAGTTTCTGATCATACGATTTACGATTCTTAAAATCTTTATGATTTAAACACAAATTTTTTATGTTGTGTTTTTTTGCTCTGTTTAAACCAAAAGCATCCTTGTTGTTTGAAATTACAATTTTTATTGCAGCTTTTAAACGTCCATTTTCAATGCTATCAATTATTGCTTGAAAATTTGTGCCATTTCCTGATAGAAGAACTGCTAAAGATAACTTTTTGCTCATTCAAAAAATTATTTTATCATTAGATTTTCGTGGACCTATAAAACCTAATTCAAAGTAAGGAACTTTTAATTTTTTTAAGTGATTCCTGCATTTTGGTAAATCACTTTTGCTTATTGAAAGTATCATGCCAATGCCACAGTTAAATGTAGATAGCATCTCCATTTTAGAAAGATTTGATTTTGACTCGATTAAACTAAAAAGATCATCATGAAATGGATATTTTGATCCAATAGAAATAAATGCAGAGAGATTACTAGGAATTATTCTTTCTAAATTTCCTGTAAATCCACCGCCAGTAATATGACTCAATGCATTTAATTCAATCCTATCTCTTAGAGATAAAATTTCTTTAACATAAATTTTTGTGGGCTTTAGTAAAGTTTTTCCAAGTGTTGAGCCTTTAAAATTTTGATTTAATTTAATCTTCTTTTTTTGAATGAGTTTCCTAATTAAAGAAAAGCCATTTGAATGCAATCCATTAGATTTTAAACCTATCAAAACATCATCTTTTTTTGTTTGATTGCGAAGTTTCTTTGAATATTTTTCTAAAACTCCAACGCAAAATCCTGCTAAGTCAAACTTACCTTTTGGAAAAGCATCGGGATGTTCCGCTGTCTCTCCACCAATTAAAGAACAATGAGAATCTCTGCAACCTTTTACTATTCCCTTAACTATTTCTTTTGAAATTTTAAGATTTATTCTATCTGTAACTAGATAATCCAGAAAGAAAAGCGGCTCTGCTTGCAAAGTAATCAAATCGTTTACACACATTGCTACTAAATCTATGCCAATTGAATCATAAACTTTCATCGCGTCAGCAATTTCAATTTTTGTACCCACTCCATCAGTACAACTTATCAAAACGGGATTTTTGTATTTTTTAGGAAGAACAGAGGCAGCAGCAAACCCTCCTATAGAGCCGATAATTTCTTTTCTAAAAGTAGTCTTGGCTAAAGGTTTTATAATTTTTACTAATTGATCGCCCCTTTTTATGCTTACTCCAGAATCAGCATATGAAGTTTTGTTTGATTTAGACAAAGGACTTTGAATTTAAGTTCTATTTAAAAAACATATTATAATCATTTTTAATGCTAAAAATTATTAAAGTTATTTTTTTTATCTCTCTTATTTTTTTTGTTTTAAATTTATACAGCGAGGATTACTCCACAATTGTTCAAGGCGATGGTGAGGACGTTTCTGAATTACTTCAAAAAGCTTTAAACCAATCGATACTAAAAGTTTTAGGGAGTCAAAGAGACTTCAATCTTAATCAACAAAATTTTAAAAAATTAAATCCTGACAATTTTGTAAGAGAATACAAATTTATCGAATTCAATGATAAGGAAGCTCTCGAGGTAATGATTGATTTAAAAGCACTTCAGGAAAAGCTTCTGGAACTAAATCTTGGAATTTCTTTCTTAAAAAATCCTAAAGTTGCTGCTTGGGTTTTGTGTAAACCAAATTACTCATCTCTTCAGGCAGCTAAATCTTTAGAGCAGAAATGTAAGTTTGTGAAAAAAGAATTTGATAGGGTTGCTAGTGAGAGGGGCATAACAATTATTTATCCTATATTAGACTCTGAAGATATTAGTTTATTTAGTTTTGAAAATAATTCTAATTTAGAGAATTTAACAATTTTTAATGATCGTTATCCTTCTGACGGATGGTTTTTTTGTGAGATTTCAAGTTTTAGTGAATGGTGTTTTCTTCCAGAAGATATTGAGAAGAATTATTCTAAATTAGATATTGAATCTAAATATAAGCCAGCAGTCGGAATAAACATCTTAATTGATAACTTATTTAGCAACCAAAGACTCAAAGCAAGTTTGCAATCCAGTCTTACTTACTATTTAGAAATAATAGGATTAAAAAATTTTTCAGATTACCAATCATTTGAAAAGATACTAAAAAATATTTTATTTATTAATAATCTGAGTTTGTTGTCATTAAGAAATAATTCAGCTACTTATAGTTTTAATCTTTTATCAGAGGAAAGAAATCTGTTGAATTACTTTGATGAAATTGAAAATTTAATCCTTATAAACAAAGAAAAAGATAAACTTTTTCTTGCTTTAGGCGAATAATGATTGCGTCTTCAATACCAAATTTCCTGACCGTTTTTCGTTTTTTTTTGGTTTACCCGATTGTAATAAGTATTTTAGAAGAAAATTATCAACTTACCCTTTTTTTCTTTTTTCTGGCAGGAATATCTGATTTTTTAGATGGATATCTTGCAAGAAAGTACTCTTGGGAGAGCAGATTTGGCAAAATATTTGATCCTATTTCAGATAAAGTCCTTGTCATTGCAACACTTTTATCTCTTTCTTTGGTTGGAGAAATAAATATTTATTTAACTATGTTTCTTCTGAGTAGAGATCTCTTTATTATTGTTGGAGTCATTTTGTCTTCTCTTCTTATTGATAATTACGAAATAAAGCCTTATTTTTCTGGAAAATTTAATAGTTTCGTTTTGATGACTTACCTTGGGTTCGTAATTATTGAAGTCTCATTTGGTCTCGTTCCTTTAGTTTTCTTAAATTTTCTGATGGTAGCACTCTTAGTAACTTCTGTTTATAGCGCCATTGAATACTTAAACTATCCAGGTAGAAAAGTTATTTCTCAAATATTCTTTTAATGAATCAAAAAGTTTTAGATATTTTCTTACCCAAAGAGAGATCATTGGATCAGTTGAAAAACTTTTCATTTTTAAAAAAATTGATCTATGAAATTGAGTTATTTTTTAATAATGATGAAAATTTTTTATTACTAAACATTAAAGAAGATTTAATTAGAAATTATATATTTCATGCTTCTTTAAATTCCTATCAGACACAACCCAAAATAATCGATCTAAAAGAAAAGATTCTCAACCCAGAAGAATTTAAAAATCCAATGGTGTTTATAAAAAACTTATCAAGCGATACTTTAGACAAAGAATCAGAGATTTTTCTATTTAATGGCTTTAATTATTGTTTAAACCAAAATACTAAAATTCTATTTTCAAGTAATGATTTCATTAAAAATTTAGATATTAAACTGGCAGATCTTGAATCAAGGTTGAATACCGTTTTACCTGTGGAGATTTTGAATCCTGCTGATGAAGAAAAAATGAATTTAATTAACTTTGAACTTCAGCAAAGGGGCTTAGAAATCAATGACAAAGAAATGAAATATATATTTACGCATCATTCTCGCGATTTAAATAGTTTATTAAATTTGGCAGAAAAACTTGATGAAATCTCCCATCAAGAAAAAAAATCTATTTCAATAAATTTAATAAAGAAAATTATTTAAAAACTATCTTAATTCAGGACAAACTAAACAAATTAAACTCATTTCAATTTTTTTCTTACTGACAAGTCTTTGAATATCTATTGATTCTATAAAGCCAAAAAGGCTATAAGTTGAATTCAAAAAAGAATTAAAAGATGCAAATAAATCTTCAAAAATTCCTGGAGAAGTAGATATATATTTTATTTTAAAATCCGAAATTCCTGATTTCTCTTCAAGAATTTTAATACCATCTTGAAATACCCCAAGAGAGTCGACAAGATTATTTTGAAGAGCTGATTTGCCAGACCAAATTCTTCCTTGAGCAATCTTTTCAGTATTATCGATTGTTAACTGTCGGTTTTTTGACACAAGCTTGATAAATTTATTATAAGAACCATCGACATAACTTTGCATAAATGAAGATAAGTTATCATTAGGAGGTTCNAATAACGAAAAATTTAATTCGTTGGTAGAAACCTTATCAAAAAGTATTCCAACATTTTCAAAGGAATCTTTAAAATTAGGTAAGGCTGCCCAGACACCAATGGACCCAGTAAGAGTAAATGGGTTTGCAATTATTGTATTTTGATTCATAGAAATCCAATAACCTCCCGATGCAGCAATATCTCCCATTGAAATTACTATTGGAATATTTTTATTGAGAAGTTCTAATCTTTGTCTGATTATTTCTGAAGCAAAACCACTTCCTCCTGGAGAATTTACTCTTAGAAATAAACCTTTAATTGACTTATCTTTATCAATTTTATTGAGAGTTTTTGAAAAGTTTTCACTCGAGATAGCTCCTTCTGCATATTCGCCATCTATTATTTCTCCAGAGGCTACTAAGACAGCAAATTTATTTTCTGAAGATTTTTCTTTTTTCAAGAGCGCTAAGTTATCTTTTAAAGATATTTTTTTTTCTTCAACAAGCGAAGAGAGATAGTCGTTTAAATTCGTTCTTACAATTAAAGTATCAATCAAACCTTCGCTTTTGGCTAGCTTTGCAGTGTCACCATCAAATTTTTCCGTTAATTTTCCGAGATTATTTATGTAATTATCTATTTTTAAATCTGAAATTTTACTTCTATTTTTTGTAATTATTTCTTTCCAAGAATCCCAGACTTCAGAAAGATAAGAAGATGTTTGGAGTCTATCTTCTTCGGATAAATTATCTCGAGTAAAAGTGTCCAATGCTGATTTATATTTTCCGGAAACAAAAGTTGATACGCCAATATTAAGTTTTTCCAATAACTTTTTAATAAAAGGTTTCTGTGTAGAAAATCCATCTAAAAGAACTAAACCATTCTGATTCAATAAAATAGAATCAGCATAAGAAGCCAAAAGATAGTTTTTCTTATCATAAAAATCAGAATAGGCAATTACTTTTTTGCCCTGGCTTTTGAAATCCTCTAAGGCTTTACCAATTTCTAAGATACCAGTGAATGAAATGTCTAAATAGGTTAAATCCATAAATAGCATCTCTACTTCTTCTGCTGAACCCGCCGTTTCAATAGCCGAAATTATTTCAAACAAATTCAATTCATAGGTTTCCCTCTCAAAAAAAGAAAGATTTGAATTTGTTGTTTCGTTTATTTTTTTTGGAGCAAAAGTTATTACAGGACTAAGGTCTTCCTTGACGTCGTTAACCAAAAAAGTGATTGCAATGAACAACAAAGCCAAAATGAAAAATAGATTCAAAATAACTTTTCTTGTTATGTCAACGAAGTTGAAAAATTTTCTTAAGAAGCTCATTTAAAGAAGTATTATATAAAGAATATGAAGTCTATTTTTAATAATTTTTTGATAATTTTTCTTCTTTTCTCTTGCTCAAAACCGGATCTCAATGTTTTTGAAGGAAAAGGAGTTTTTCTTGATGATTTAAAAGGTAAATGGATAGTTTTTAACTATTGGGCAGATTGGTGTCCTCCTTGTATAAAAGAAATTCCTGAATTAAATAATCTTNAGTCCAATTTCTCTGATGATTTAAAAGTTTTTTTAATCAACTTTGATATGTTGGAAGGAGAGGAATTAAAACAACAGTTAGAAAAATTTAATGTACAAGTAGACTCTTTATTAACAGACCCTTCTATTATTTATGATTGGGTCATACCAGAGAANCTTCCTGTTACATTTATTGTTAATAGAAAAGGNGAATTNGAACTTACATTNGTTGGACCGCAAACAGAAGAAGAAATTATTAAATTGTTATCTCTTTAAAGAAACAGCATTGGATTTACTTTTGTTCCTAATAAAATAATTTCAAAGTGGAGATGAGGCCCAGTGACTCTTCCAGAAGAACCAACTGTNCCAATTTTAGAATTTTTAAGAACATTATCTCCTTCAGAAANAAAAGTTTCNTTTAAATGNGAATAGGTAGAGATAATNCCATTACCATGGTCAATGATTATTAGGTTGCCTCTATAAAAAAATTCACCAACAAAAATAACCTTNCCATTTTCTGGAGCGACTACTGACGTTCCAGTTTCCGCTGCTATATCTAGTCCTAAGTGGGGATTTCTAGGGGAACCATTTATAAAACGTTTCACTCCATACTCACTNGAAATTATCCCTTTAGCAGGGAAATTGAACTTAGTATCCTGATATTTTTTTACTGATTTTANAGATATCTTTNTTCNATAAANTTCTCTTTCGGTCTTAATTCTTGTTAGATTTTCATTAGAGATTTGNTTGAACTTATTNTCTTTAATTNTAATNCTAGATTCTCTGAATTCTTTTTCAGANAGNATTATGGTCTCTCCCATAATTGTAAATTNCATTTTTGAAGAATAAGAAATGGGGTATACAAGTCGATGACCAGNAANGTCTTTACAAATATATTTTTTATAAGAATNGTCTAGATTTTCTTTGNTAATNAATCTATTNAGCAGGCCTCCTTTTTCAAGNGTTTCNTTTGGAAATGAACANGGAGTTNCCTNNGCNANTTTNAAGTTTGNACAACTAAATAAAAAANTCAGACAAAAAAATATTAAAAAATTATTTAATTTCATCTATTTTAGTTATTTNTGAAAGAATGAGATTTCGTTCNGTTCTAGTGAGAATTTCATCTCCCTCAGNTAACTNNGTNTTATCCAAGAGCTCATCATCTTTGGTGGAAACGGTATAGCCCCTCGATAAAACTGATAGAGGGCTAAAAGCTTNTAATTTTGATGAAGANGTATCAAAAGAATTTTTTTTGNTNAAAAGANNTTTATTAAATACATTTTTAAAAATTAATTTTTTACTNTTTAAATCTGCNTTTTGATTTGAAAGCTTTANGAGTGGATTTCTATCTCTTAAAGANGTTCTTTTTTTTATGAGGTTTAACCTTTTNGATGAAAACCTNTCCTTTTGTAAAAAAACAATTTTATTNAAGNTTTCATCAATTTTAAAAATCTTTTGATCTANATTAAAATTAATTTTCTTTAGNACATTGGANNCATCACTAAAANTTTCATTTTTAGTTTCGAGATAATTTTTTANNGATANTGAGATTGATTTTTCTAGAATCTCAATTTTATNAATAATTTGTNAGTGAGCTTGGCTTGCTATTTCAGCTGCTGCTGAAGGAGTTGGAGCCCTTAAGTCAGAAACTAAATCGCAAATTGTAAAATCNGTTTCGTGACCAACCGCNCTTATNACAGGAATTTCAAGAGCATAAATCTCTCTTGCAATATTTTCNCTATTGAAGCACCAAAGATCTTCTANGGAGCCNCCGCCTCTAGCAANTATTATTAGNTCTAATTTTTCTGTTTTATTAAATTNTCGAAGCATGTTTAATGCATTTATTATNTCGTTCTCTGCTTTGTCTCCCTGCACCAAAGAAGGGGCTAAAATAAGTTTTGATAANGGCGCTCTTCTTTCCAATACGTTTCTAATATCTTGAATTACGGCNCCTGATGGTGAAGTTACNACNCCGATANGCATCGGTAATTCAGGAATTTCTTTTTTAAAAGATTCATCGAAGAGACCTTCTTTTAAAAGTTTATTTTTTAAATTTTCAAAAGCTTTTAANAAATCTCCTTCACCTGAATACTCTAAGCTTTCTGCTATAAATTGATATCTACCNTGNGCCTCAAATAAGGATAATTTTCCTTTGAGGANTATCTCGTNACCNATTTCAGGAATATTTTTAAGATATGAGTTTTTAAATTTAAACATCACACAACTAATGGATGAATTCTCATCCTTTAAGGTNAAGTACCAATGTCCAGATTGACGGTAATTGGTAAATTCAGAAATTTCTCCTTTTACCCAAACATCATTGAANTTTTTTTCTANAGTAAACTTAGCGTTTTTATTGAGTTGAGAGACAGAAAAAATTTCAGGNGAATTTTTTTGTTCTTTACTTAACATTGTTACAGTATATCTATACTTCCCATAAAAATGANAAATCTAAATTCAAGAACAATAGGAATATTATCAACATCTATTGGAGCNATGCTTATTGGCNTTGCNCCAATTTTAGTNAGAACAAGTGAAATTACTCCTTCTTTGACAGGATTTTATAGATTTCTCTGNGCGACGTTCATTTTGTTTGTTTATGGGATTGCAAAAAATAAATTTATCAATCTCAAGTACAAAGATATTNTGNTTCTTGCAATACCAGGACTATTTTTTGGAAGTGACATTACTNTATGGCATTGGTCAATAAATCAAACATCAGTNGCTAACGCTGCTCTTTTTGTTAATACAGCNCCNATNTATGTNGCCATAATTTCTTATTTTTTATTTAAAGATAAATTAGATTTATTTTTTTATTTTGCTGGTTTNTGTTGTCTTGGTGGAGTCTTTTTAATCTTATTTGAACAAAATGAATATCAAACCTTTNCCGGAGATTTATTATCTTTAGTNGCTGCGGTCTTTTATTCAGGATATTTAATTTCAGTTAAAAAGTTTTCAGAAACTTATGAAACTTTTCATTTAATGTTTTTTTCTGCATTATTTGGATGCATTCCNCTTTATTTGGGAAGTCTTTTAGAGATTGGTCATGCCTTTCCTGAAACAGTCTTNGGNTGGTCAAATATTTTNTTCCAAGGNTTNTTTATTCAAATTGCAGGACAAGGCTTAATTATTTATGGACTTTCTCTAATNAGAGTGCAATTTTCNTCATTAATACTTTTAATNCAGCCGCTCACAGCAGCTTTTCTGGCNTTTTTACTATTTCAAGAAATGTTCTTAATGCAGCAGATTTTCGGTGCTATTATTCTTTTAATNGGGATTTANTTAGCNGGAATTTCCGATCAAAAAACTATAAAGAATTAAATGTCAGAAGTNATAAANATAGCAAATTGCAGNGGATTTTATGGAGANAATCTATCCATAGCAAAAAAAATGGTTGAAGGNGGACCAATAGATGTTTTAACAGGAGATTATCTTGCTGAATTGACGATGACTATTTTNTATAACCAGAAAATGAAAAGGGGAGAAAATCTAGGATATGTAGGAACCTTTCTGAAACAGTTTAGAGATGTAGCAAAACTCTGCNATGATCAAAAAATTAAAATTGTATCTAANGCAGGAGGTTTGAATCCTGCTTCAATGGCAGCTGAAGTTGAAAATATAATNAAAGAATTGAATCTTGATTTGAAGGTCGCTTANATTGATGGTGACGATTTGATGCCTAGACTTGATGAATTAAGTTCGTCTGGTGAAAANNTAAAAAATATTGATAAGAATAACGATCTTTTTTCTTATGAGAAAAAACCACTTACNGCAAACGCTTACTTAGGAGCTTGGGGNATTAAAGAGGCNTTAGATAACGGNGCTGATGTGGTCATTTGCCCNAGAGTCACAGATGCTGCTGTAGTNATAGGTCCTGCAGCATGGAAATTTAATTGGTCNAGAAATGATTATGATCAGCTTGCNGGAGCCCTTGCNGCTGGCCATATAATCGAATGCGGTGCTCAAGCCACTGGCGGTAATTATTCTTTTTTTAAAGAAGTTCCTNCTTTNAAAGANATTGGTTATCCAATAGCTGAAATAAACCAAGATGGCAGCTTTATAATTACCAAACACCCNAATACCGGAGGATTGGTTTCGGTTGGTACNGTCACAGCACAGCTTCTCTATGAGATAGGTTCTCCTGCTTATGTAAATCCAGATGTTATTTCTCATTTTGATACTCTAAAAATTGAACAAGAGGCCGAAGATAGAGTATTTGTTTCTGGTTGCAGAGGAAGTAGTCCACCTAAAGATCATAAAGTTTGTATTAATCTTGCGGGAGGTTTCAGAAATGGNACTGAGTTACTTCTTACAGGTTTAGATATTGANGANAAAGCTAAATTAATTNCTGANACNATTTTTNATTCGGTTGGCGGTAAAGANCAGTTNGATAANGTAGATATACAGTTACACAGAACTGACAAAGAAAANCCAGAAAGCAATGAACAGGCACAAGCCTTTCTTAGAATTGATGTGATGTCTCAAAACNCTGATTTNGTTGGNCGATTATTCAGCGCTAAAATAATTGAATTAGCTTTAGCAAACTTTCCAGGCTGGACAGGAAGAAGTGGAGTTGTTCCTAGTGGCCCTTATATTGAGTATTGGCCAGCTCTGGTTAATAGTAAATTCATAAAGGAAAAAGTGCATTTTGANGGCAAGATNATGGAAGTTATTCCAACTAGCCAACTGGNCTTTGAAGAAGTTTATTACCANAAGGAACCNGCTGAAGTAAAACANATAACTGAAAATCCTGATACGGAAATATTTTTTGGAGATATCTTTGGCACNAGATCTGGAGATAAAGGGGGTTGCGCNAATCTTGGTGTATGGAGTAAAAATCCGGAAGCTTATGGATTTTTATTTGATTNTTTAACNGTTGATAAATTGAAAGAATTGCTNCCAGATTTAAAATCTTTTGAAATTGATAGATTTGAATTACCTAATATTTTATCTTTAAATTTTTATATTCANGGAATTTTGCAAGATGGAGTTTCTTCATCAACAAGNATGGANGGGCAGGCAAANTCGNTAGGNGAATATTTAAGAGCTAAAAAAATTAANGTNCCTNAAATNATTTTAAAATAAGACGNAATGACNAGTAAAAAACTTTCAATNGANAATCTAACCTTTCAAGCAACNAAAATAGATGTTTCTAANNACATTTTAACTATTACTTTGAACAGNCCTGAAAAGAAAAATGCACTAAACAATGTAATGATGAATGAAATAAATTATGCACTTGCATATGCNAAACAAGAAAGAGCTATAAGAGTTGTAATTATTGCAGCGGAAGGAGATGTTTTTTGTGCAGGAGCAGACTTAAATAGAAAACAGGAAGAATCAAACGTTCCNAGGNTGGAGGGATCAGACGATATAAGTCTNTCAATTAGNCATTTGTATAAACCTGTTATTTGTAAGATTCAAGGATCGGTTCATGCTGGTGCTCTTNTAATGGTNACAAATTGTACTCATGCAATTGCTGTTNAATCTGCAAAATTTTCNGCTCCTGAAATTCTTCGNGGGGTTTGGCCTCATATGGTTATGGCTGGATTATTNAGAGTTATGCCTAAGAGAGTTGGATTAGATTTNTGTATGCGTGGTCAGGCAATAGATGCGAATAAAGCTCAAGAGTGGGGNTTGATTAATGAATCNGTAGCNCCAGAAGCTTTAGANGAAACTGTNGCTAAATTAGCAAAGGATTTAGCCAGTCTTGCTCCTGGTACAATGCANTTTGGTCTTGAAGCATATGTAAATCAAGACAATATGAATTTTGATGAAGCATTGCCTTATTTAGGAAAGAAGAGTGCTGAAACTTTTNCTGGTCCTGACGCAAAAGAGGGAATTGCTGCTTTTNTAGANAAAAGAGAGCCNAAATGGGATTAATCNAAGACAACNAAGGTTTGACCNTTTTCTACTTGNTCNCCTTTNGAAACTAAAATATTTTTAATNTTTCCAGANGANGGAGCACTTACTTTNTGTTCCATTTTCATCGCCTCTAAGATAATNAAAGTATCTCCTTTTTTAACGGAAGAACCTTTTTTAATTTGNACTTCTACTACCTTTCCTGGCATTGGTGCATTTAGACCGCCTTCAATTGTTCCTGAATCTTTAACTTCAAATTTGGGTAAAACATTAAANAGCAAATCNCCNTTGTAGGTATGAATCAATAAAAGATTATCTTCAAAAGATANNTTTGATCTNAGTCTGGATCCCGATATTTCTACATCTATNAAATTATCTTGCCAATCATAGACGGTTGCNAATTCTGAATCAGAAAATTTAAACTTACCATCTCTTGATTTTTTATANTTAATAACNAAATTTGTATCCTTNAAAGAAAGTTTAACNTCCTGAAAAGGTAANCTTGCATTNTTCCANCCTGAATCCATATTNGTTAAAACAGANGCGTTTTNNCTATTCAATCCTTGAATCCATAAACTTGCTGCTTTTGCATAATTTTTTATTTCTTCTTCGGAAAGGTCTACTTCTCCACTTAGTTTTTCTTTCTCAATGAAATCAGTAGTGGTAGCNCCTTTTANAAATTTNTCAGATCTTAAAATAGCTANTAAGAATTCTCNATTTGTTTGCATNCCNCCAAAGTGACTATTTTCTANAGCAAGAGCTAATTTTTTTGCAGCTTCTGTTCTAGTTTCTCCATAAGAAATAACTTTAGCTAACATTGGATCAAAATCAGGAGTAATGATTGANCCTGATTCAATTCCTACATCCCATCTAACGAGNGGATCATNTGCCGGNANAAAAGAAATCATCTTTCCAGTTACCGGTAAGAAATCATTATTTGGATCTTCGGCATACAGTCTCACNTCTATAGAACTTCCAAACCAATCTATATCGGATTGGTNATAACCTANAGACTCACCTTCGGCTATTCTGAGCTGTTCTTTTACAAGATCAATTCCGGTAACTTCTTCAGTAACAGGNTGTTCAACTTGAAGNCTGGTATTAACNTCAAGAAACCAAAATTCTTTTGTCTTCTCATCAACNAGAAATTCAACAGTTCCAGCTGATTCATACTTNAATTTGGAAGCTAACTTTATGGCAGCATCTCCCATTTTTTCTCTCATGTAATCATCAACCATGGGCGAGGGCGACTCTTCAACTACCTTTTGATGTCTCCTTTGAATTGAACATTCTCTTTCTCCNAAATGAACCAAATTACCATAGGAATCGCCGANNATTTGTACTTCTATGTGTCTAGACTTTTCAATGTATCTNTCTAAAAANACTCTNTTATCGCCAAAGCCACCCTCAGCTTCTCTNTCTGCAGAAGCAATAGATTCTTTCAAATCCTTTGAACTTTTGACAATNCGCATNCCNTTNCCACCACCTCCTGCNGCAGCNTTAACAAGGATAGGATAACCAATTTTGTTTGCATCTTTAGCTGAAGAACCTGAAGGTAGGGTGGGGACACCGGCTTTTTCTGCTAAAGTTTTTGCNGTAATTTTATCTCCCATTTTTTTTATGGCATTTGCAGAAGGACCTACCCANTTGATTCCTGCTTTTTTTACATTATTCGCAAAATTAGCATTTTCNGATAAAAATCCATAACCAGGATGAATTGCATCTACATTATTTTTTTTTGCGATTTCTAAAATTTCTTTAGCATTTAAATATGAATCAGAAAGTTTAAAAGACTGATCTGCCTCTCTAACATAAGGAGTATTTTTATCAGCCTCTGTATAGATAGCTACACAGGTTATTCCCATATCGTGAGCACTTTTTATGATTCTACTTGCGATTTCTCCTCTGTTTGAAATCAACAATTTTTTAATTGTCATAACCTAAACACCCCAAATCCTTCTGATCCTTTAACTTCTTTATTATTAACAATCGATAAACACATTCCCAATACATTTCTCGTATCTCGGGGATCTATAATTCCGTCATCACTAATAACGCTTGTAGCTCTCAAAGCTTTGGAACCCTTGTCATGAGAGATTTGTTGGTTTTTTACAATTTCTGCGTCAGCTTTTTCATCAAATTTAAGACCTTTTCTTGCAGCTTGACCTCTTCTCACGATAGACATCACTCCTGCGATCACTTCTCCACCCATTACTGCAATTTTTGCAGTTGGCCAAAGAAACGTGAAAGAATTCCCAAATTCTCTTCCAGACATTGCATAAGTTCCAGCCCCATATGAATTACCTACTATCACTGTAAGATGCGGAACGTTTGAGTTTGAAACAGCATTTAACATTTGAGCTCCTTTTTTAATGGAACCATCTTGTTCATAATCTTTTCCGACCATAAATCCAGTTATATTTTGAAGAAAAACTAAAGGTAAATTTCTTTTGTTGCATAGTTGTATGAAGTGGGCTGCTTTTTGAGAAGCATCGGGAAAAAGCATACCGTTATTTCCAAGCACGCCAACTGGGTATCCGTGAATGGAAATAAAACCACAAATTATTGTCGGTCCAAAAAGTGGTTTGAATTCTTCAAACTTTGATCCATCGGAGATACGACCGATTATTTCTCTGATATCAAAAGGAGTCTTTAAACTAGGCTCAATAATACCCAATAAGTCTTCTTGACTGTATTTTGGAGGAGCTATTTCAAATCGAGGATTATTTCCTTCTTTATCCCAATTTAAATGAGACATTACTTCTCGAGCAATTCTTATTCCATCTAAATCATCCTCAGCTAAATATTCAGCTAAACCAGATTTTTCAGCATGCATTTTTGCGCCCCCAATATCTTCTCTGGAAGAAATTTCACCAGTTGCCATTTGAACTAAAGGCGGACCTGCGAGGGCAACATCTGCTTGGTTCTTAACAAAAATATTATAGTCCGACATCCCAGGTTGATATGCTCCACCTGCGGTGGCAGTACCGAAAGCAACAGTTACAGTTGGAATGTTTAGTTTTGAAAGCTCTGTGATTTCGTAAAACTGTCTACCTGATTCAGCAAAATGACCCATTCCGCCAACAGCAGCTCCGGCTCTTGGACGTAAATCACCTCCAGCAGATTCAACAAATTGAATGAAAGGAATTCGACAATCTCGTGCAATTTGCATACATCTCATCCATTTTTTTACAGAGTAAAAATGCATTGCTCCTGCAAGAACAGTAGGATCATTTGCAAAAATTACACACTCAATTCCTGAAGATACACCTATACCAGCAAAAGCACCGCCACCAATAGGGTATTCAGATTTATAGGCTGCTAAACCGCTAATTTCTAAAAAAGGACTGTCTGGATCCAAAAAGTGGAAAACTCTTTCTCGAACTGGAAGTTTTCCCCTTGNNGCTAATCTTTTATGATGATCTGGACCACCACCTGCTTCAGCTTCATCTAATAGTTCATTTAATTCAGAAATCATCTCAAGCATGGATGACTTNTTGTTCTCAAATTCTTCAGAATTTAAATTTAGTTTTGATTGAAAGGGTTGAGATTCTAGTTGTTTCATTACTTCTTTATAAAGAAAAAAATATGCACTAATTTTTTCACATTGTCCATTTGATTATATTTNATTTGGGTATAATGCTTTCTCTTTTGGGCGACTAACTCAATTGGTAGAGTGCCACCCTTACAAGGTGGAAGTTACAGGTTCAAGTCCTGTGTCGCCCACCANCTAAAAANATCANTTTTTAATTGGCATATTTTTTTTGAGTGTTAAATTAACCNTGTGAATAAATACAGAAGAAAATTTTTAAAAAGTCTAGNCTTACTTTTANTTTTTTTGCCTATACGTATTTTTCCCTCACTAAATAAAGAATCGGTTATTTCTTTTAAGTATGGTGTNGCAAGTGGGGATCCTACAAATNCTAATGTAATTTTATGGACAAAAATTTTACCNATGGGNAATCCAGAAATTCGAGTGAGGTGGGAAGTTTCAAGTTCCAATGATTTNTCAAATCTAATTACNTATGGCCATGNCAGAACAAATTCTAGAAAAGATTATTCAGTNAAAGTNGATGCAAAAATTCCAAAACANTTTAATGGNAAAAAAATTTATTACAGATTTNTAGCAGATGGCAAAATTTCTGATATTGGAATGACATCAACGTTACCTAGCGAAAATCCTAATAATTTCAATATCGCTTTTTGCAGCTGCTCAAATTATCCCGCAGGATAT
>NZFZ01000006.1 GCA_002689405.1 Gammaproteobacteria bacterium
TAGACATCGAGACAACAAAAAAATATGCCGGTTATATTGAAAGACAAAACAAAGAAATAAAAAAAATAAAGAAATACGAAAACGCAAAAATACCAAAAGAAATAATATTTTCGGAGATAACCGGACTTTCTAATGAGGTTAAGCAAAAGCTGGAAAAGGTTTTGCCTAAAACCATAGCTCATGCTCAGAGAATTCCAGGAATTACTCCTGCTGCCATTTCCTTACTATTGGTTCATATCAAAAAAGAAAAAAGCTCGCTTACAAAAAAAATTGGACCTTAAAGAACTGGTATTAGCATCAAAGCTAAACNTAACTGAAAGACAAATCAGTCAGGCTGATAAATACATAAATCAAATTTTAAAATGGAATAAAACTCGAAATTTAGTATCCAGAAAATTGAGAAAAANTGATTTAGCAGAGCATTTTTTAGACTGTGCTGTTNTACAAAGACNCCTTTTACCNGGNTCGGTAATAGATTTGGGCNCGGGNCCNGGTTTTCCAGGAATCTGTCTCGGGATAGTAGACCCCAATAGAGAGNTAACNCTGGTAGACTCAAATAGAAAAAAAACATCTTTTTTAATGCACGTAAAAAACGAGCTNGAGTTAAATTCAGNCTCGATAAAGAACGNAAGGGTAGAGCAAATTAACCAAATAAATGAGACAAATATCGTTTGCAGGGCGTTCAAAGAACCAGTCGATTTGTTAAAAAGCTTAGAAAATAAAATTTCAAAGAAAAATAAAATAATTTTAATGGTTTCTGAAAAAGAAACTCTGTCCATACCTGGCTTTGACATTGAATATAAAGAATCAGAAGCGTCTAAAGTTCTAGAAAAAAAAAGAGGCTTCTTGGAAATTCAAATGTCCTAAAACTGCTATAGTANGCATGTGAAAGTTCTTGTTGTTGCAAACCAAAAAGGGGGCGTAGGCAAAACCACTACAACTTTAAATCTGGCTGCAAGTCTGGCAGCAACTGGAAGAAAAATTCTTTTGATGGATATAGATTCACAGGCCAACCTAACCACAGGGCTTGGCGGAAAGAAGACTTATGAAGAAACCACCATCACCGACGTATTGCTTGACGATGCATCATTAGAAAGCTTAATACAGAGAAAGCCCGAATTTAATTTCGACGTAATTCCAGGAAGNCCAGATCTGATTTCTGCAGAGCTAGAAATGGCAAGAGTTTCCGATCCAACCTCTATCCTAAAAGGAAAACTAAACCTATTGGCTCACAAATATGATTATTGCTTAATAGATAGCCCGCCATCACTTGGCATGTTGTCTGTGAGCGCTTTGAGAGCGGCAGANAAAATAATTATCCCATTGCAATGCGAGCATTTTTCAATAGAGGGTTTGGCCGCAATGCAGAGGACGATAATTGAAATAAACGAAGCCACGGGCAGTAATTTAAAGATTGATGGAATTTTGAGAACTATGTTTGATCAAGAAAAAGAAAGGGCCAGAGAAATATCGGAAAAGCTGGAAAAATCTCTTGCGCATCAGGTATTCAGCACCATTATCCCTAGATGCGATCTGCTTGCAGAGGCGCCCTCGGAAGGAAAACCAATCATGTACATTGACCCAGATGCGAAAGGAGCTTTGGCTTACTTTGCACTTGCTGGCGAAATAATAATGAAGTTTGAGGATAAAAATGTCGCCTGAAAAAAAGAAAAGAGGGCTCTCGGCCTTTTTGTCGCCCGAACAAGAGAAGAAAAAGAACAGGGGGATGGGAGCTTTTGTTGGCTCCGAAGAGTCTCTGCCCGCCAAAAAAGCAGAGCCAACCATCAAGTCCAGTCTTGGCATTACTCAAGCCGAAATAAGCAGCATCAAACCAAGCAGATTCCAAGCTAGAAAAAACATTCCTCCTGAAAGCATTAAAGAACTATCCGACTCAATTAAAACTCAGGGCGTAATTCAGCCTCTAATCGTTAGAAAGCTTGCCAAGGGTTATGAATTGGTTGCAGGAGAAAGAAGGCTTAGAGCATCAAAACTAGCTGGCTTGAATACTGTTCCTGTTTTAATAAGAGAAGACTCTGAAGAATCGGCTTTGACTGTGGGCCTGATAGAGAATCTGCAAAGAGAAGACTTAAATCCACTAGAAGAGGCAGAAGGAATTTTGAGGCTACAAAAAGAATTTGGACTTACTCAACAATCCATGGGAGAGGCATTAGGAAAATCAAGATCGGCTATTGCAAACTCATTGAGGCTCTTGCAGCTTTCAAAGCCAATTCAAACAATGCTTTTTGATGGCAGGNTAACTATGGGACACGCCAGAGCTCTTTTGTCTCTGCCCCCCGCTTATCAAGAGCAAATAGGAAAAAAAATAATCTCTTCTGGTCTTTCTGTCAGGCAAGCCGAAAAACTTGCAAGCTCGCACTTAAACAAAAAAACAGGCCGAGCACGAAGCTCTTCCAAAGACCCAAATATTGTGGCTCTAGAGAACTCTCTTAGCGATGCGGTAAACTCTCAAGTATTAATTTCTCATAAAAAAAACGGCAGTGGAAAAATTTCTTTCTCTTACAAAGACCTCGACCAGCTTGAACAAATCATCAAGCCTTTTAAAAAGGAATAATGGCAAATAAATTGCATCTAAGCCTTGAGAATTGGGCGGGGTAATCACTATAATGCACTGCCCAAATAAACATGGCTAAAGAAAGCGCACAAAATTTAATCGAAACNTCAGATTACATAGGTCACCACCTAGTAAATCTTACCTTTGGCTGGTGTGAAAAAACTTCTTCTTGGGGTTTTGCCAATCATCAGCAAGAACTTTTCAAAGGACTGGACTCGGCATGNAAGGTTTCAGAAATGGGNTTTTGGTCCTTNCACCTAGACACAATCTTTATGTCAATTTTGCTTGGTGCCGTCGTCTTCGGTTTTTTTGGTTTGGTTAANAGANCAGCAAAAAAAGGCGTACCCAGNAAGTTNCAAAATTTTGCTGAATTNGTNCATGAGTTTATTGCAAGCGCAGTNAATTCGGGNTACCACGGCACTTCTAAAATAGTTGGCCCCTTGGCNTTTGCTAGCTGTCTNTGGATCATNTCTTGGAACCTAATGGATTTGNTGCCGGTAGAAATGGCTAGNTTCTTTGGACATTTTGGAGGCGGATTCAACTATTTNAAANTTTTACCAACNGCTGATTTGAATGCTCCCCTTGCTCTNGCNATNGTGGTGATGATTCTTGTNACTTATTACAGNGTNAAAACNCATGGGGCAGGAGGNTTNNTGAAAGAGCTTTTTNTNGTNCCGCTNGGNCCNTTAGAATTTATAAGCTATGTNTCTAAACATGTNGCACTGGCTTTAAGACTTTACGGAAATTTATTTGCAGGAGAAATGATCTTTATCCTGATTGCCATTATGTTTGGTCAATTTGCAATGTCTTTTTCCCAAACTTTGTGGTTTTTGCCCGGATTGATCTTGAATTTATCTTGGGCGTTATTTCACATTTTAATTGTTGCTTTGCAGGCATATATTTTCATGATGCTTACAATAGCTTATTTAAACTTGGCTAGTACCAAACACTAGCTAAAAAATTAGGAGACTAATATGGAAGTAGAAGTAGGTAGATTAATAGCAGGAGCACTGCTTACTGGTCTTGGCGCTTTAGGTGCCGGGATAGGTATCGGAAGTCTAACTTCAAAATATATTGAAGCTGTGGCCAGACAGCCTGAGCTTCAAGGACAATTGTTTGCGCAGGTGTTGATTGCTCTTGGGCTTACAGACGCATTGCCAATTATTTCTTTGGCAGTAGGGCTACTATTCTTGTTCACTTAAAAGCATGAATATAAACGCAACTTTTTTTGCAGAGCTTTTAGCTTTTTGTATCTTTGTATTCATTACTTATAGATACATTTGGCCCAGTATGGAAAACCTTCTCGAGGACAGAAGAAAAGAAATTTCTGATGGTCTCGAGGCTGCCAGCCAATCTCAAAGAAAACTTGAAGAAGCAAATAAGGAGTCGGAAACGATTTTAGATGGGGCGAAGGCGGAAGCCTCTTCACTGATAAATCAAGCAAACTCCAGAGCGGATCAAATTGTCGATGAAGCAAAAGAACAGGCCGNGGAAGAAGCAAAGAAAATCAAGCTCTCTGCAGAAGCAGATATTGAGCAAAGCGCTAACAAGGCTAAAGACGGCTTAAGGGATGAAGTCGCTGCACTTGTAATTGCCGGNGCTCAGAAAATCTTAGACAAAGAGATAAACGCCAAGGCTAACAAAGATATCATCGATTCTTTGATNAAAAAGATTTAATGTCAGAAATCAGAACGCAATCTAGACCCTATGCCGAAGCAGCTTTCGAAGTTGCCTTAGCGGATGACGCTCTGGATGCGTGGACAGCGGATTTTTCGTTGATAGAACTTGCTCTTGAAGATAAAAAAATATCTCAACTTGTAGAGACCCCAAGCATTTCACAAAGTGAAAAAACAAATATTTTTTGCGAGTTATTCAGAGACGAAGTTCAAGATAAATTTATAAATTTTCTTTCTGTTGCGGGAAGCGCAAACAGGTTGAGGCTTTTGACTGACATCAGTAAAAACTTTAAGGAACTGGTTGCCAAGGAAAAAAACTTAAAAAATATAACTGTTGCTTCCTCTTACAGNATTGATAAAGATCAATTGAAACAAATCGAAGNAGCATTGAAGAAAAGAATGAAAGCCGAAGTAAGCGTTGCTACGGAAATAGACAAAAGCCTTATTGGCGGCCTAAAAATTTCATATGACGATCAAGTAATTGATTTGTCGATAAAAAACAAACTAGAAAAGTTGAAAACTCAACTCAGAACTTAAGAGGTTACAAATGGAAGATTTAAACCCATCAGAAATTAGCAAGATCATTAAAGATCGAATTAATAAGTTGGATGTATCCGCTGAAGAATCAAACGAAGGTACGATCGTATTTCTTGCTGATGGTATTGCCAGAGTGCATGGTCTAAGCGAAGCCATGTATGGAGAGTTAATCGAATTCACCGGCGGTGTATTTGGCATGGCGCTGAACTTGGAACGCGACTCTGTGGGAGTTGTAATTTTTGGTGATTACAAACTGCTTTCTGAAGGAGATACCGCAAAATGTACCGGCAGAATTTTAGAAGTCCCGGTTGGCGATGAGCTTGTTGGCAGAGTAGTTGACGCGCTTGGAAATCCAATCGATGGCAAGGGCGACATTGGTTCTAAGCTAACTTCTCCGGTTGAGAAAGTTGCACCCGGGGTAATGTTTAGAAAACCAGTTGATCAACCAGTTCAAATCGGTCTTAAAGCAGTTGACAGCATGGTCCCGATTGGACGAGGCCAGAGAGAGTTGATCATAGGCGACAGACAGACAGGAAAAACAGCGATCGCCATTGATGCGATCATCAATCAAAAAGGCAAGAACATGACTTGCATTTATGTGGCTATTGGCCAAAAACAATCTTCAATTGCTGCAACAGTAAGAAAGTTAGAAGAATTTGGCGCAATGGATCACACCATTGTTGTAGCTGCAGCATCAGCTGATCCAGCCCCCATGCAATTCTTGGCTCCATATTCTGCGTGTTCTATGGGAGAGTACTTTAGAGACAAAGGCGAAGATGCTTTGATCATTTATGACGACTTATCAAAACAAGCAGTTGCTTACAGACAAATTTCATTGCTGCTAAAAAGACCGCCAGGAAGAGAGGCATACCCAGGTGATATTTTTTACCTTCACTCAAGGTTGCTCGAAAGAGCTTCACGAGTCAACGAAGAATATGTTGAACAAGAAACCGGTGGAAAAGTAAAAGGCAAAACAGGCTCGTTGACCGCGCTTCCGATTATTGAAACTCAAGCAGGAGATGTATCGGCTTTCGTGCCCACAAATGTTATTTCAATTACTGACGGACAAATTTTCTTGGATACTGCTTACTTCAACAAAGGCATTTTGCCGGCCATGGATCCAGGTATTTCAGTATCCAGGGTAGGTGGGGCAGCTCAATTGCCATCCATTAGAAAGCTAGGCGGGGGAGTAAGAATAGCTTTAGCTCAATTTAGAGAGCTTGAAGCATTTGCGCAATTTGCCTCAGACTTGGATGACGCGTCTCGTGAACAGCTGGAACAAGGACAAAAAGTAACCGAAGTTATGAAACAGAAACAGTACTCGCCAATGTCAGTTGGAGAAATGTCTGTCATGCTTTTTGCCGTGAACGAAGGTTACATGAAAGATGTAGAACTTAACAAAGTAGCCGATTTTGAGTCTGCATTGTTGTCTTTCATGGCTTCTGAGTACAAAGAGCTTATGGCTAACTTAGACGAAACTGGAGAATATTCCGATGACGTACTTGCTAGTTTCAAAAAAGCCCTAGAAAAATTTAAATCTACACAAACTTGGTAGCATGGCGAATACAAAAGAAATAAGAAAACAAATTACCAGTATTTCGAATACGCAAAAAATTACCAGCGCCATGGAAATGGTCGCTTCAAGTAAAATGCGCAAAACCCAAGACAGAATGGAAATGGGCAGGCCTTATGCGGATCGCATGCTCTCAGTTATTGGGCACTTGGCTAATTCAAATCCTGAATACAAGCCTTTGTATATGACGGAAAGAGAAACCAAGAACATTGGCGTCATTGTCGTAAGTTCCGACAAAGGCTTGTGCGGCGGCTTGAATATAAACTTGTTTAGAAGTTTGGTTGGCTTTTTAAAAGAACAGGCTGATCAAGGCATCGGCCAACAATTTTGCTCAGTTGGCACTAAGGCGAAGGTATTTTTTAACTCTTACGGCGGTAACGTTGTTGCGGCTGCTGAAAAGCTCGGAGATGTTCCCGCATTAGAAGATTTGATTGGCTCTATAAAAATCCTGCTGGAAAAATTTGAAGCAGGAGAAATTGATAAGGTTTATTTGGCTAGCAATAGGTTTGAAAACACCATGACTCAACAGCCAGAAATCAAACAACTTTTACCGCTCTTGGCCGAAGATACGCCCGAGCTGAAACACAGATGGGATTACATCTATGAGCCAGATGCCAAAGAATTACTTGACGGCTTGATGCAGCGCTATATTGAATCTTTGGTCTATCAAGCCGTGATTGAAAACATTGCCTGCGAGCAAGCAGCAAAAATGATTGCGATGAAAAATGCTACCGAAAATGCCGGCACTCTCATCGATGAATTACAACTTATTTACAACAACGCCAGACAAGCGGCAATTACTCAGGAACTTTCTGAAATTGTCGGCGGAGCTGCAGCATTATAAAAACTATTGAGGTAAAAAATGAGCAAAGGAACAGTAGTACAGGTTATCGGAGCGGTAATCGATGTAGAGTTCTCAAAAGAAGATCTTCCAAAAATTTATGACGCGCTCGTCGTAAAAGAAGCAGATCTTATTTTAGAGGTACAACAACAACTTGGAGACGGGGTTGTTCGAACCATCGCTATGGGAATCACCGAAGGACTCAAAAGGGGCGCGGAAGTAGAAAATACAGGCGAACCAGTAACGGTTCCAGTGGGGGAAAAAACTTTAGGCAGAATTTTAAATGTATTGGGCAAGCCAATTGACGGTAAAGGCGAAGTTGGGGAAAAAGAAAGAATGCCCATTCACAGAAACCCGCCTTCTTACGAAGAACAGGCAGAATCCTCTGAACTGCTCGAAACCGGCATCAAGGTTATCGATCTCATGTGTCCTTTTGCTAAGGGCGGAAAGGTTGGCTTGTTTGGCGGAGCCGGAGTTGGAAAAACGGTAAACATGATGGAGCTCATTCGAAACATTGCTTATGAAACGAGCGGGTATTCAGTTTTTGCAGGGGTAGGCGAAAGAACCAGAGAAGGAAATGATTTCTATTTGGAAATGACCGAGTCCCAAGTATTGGACAAAGTTGCCTTGGTCTATGGTCAGATGAATGAGCCTCCTGGAAACAGAATGAGAGTTGCTCTTTCTGGCTTAACCATCGCAGAGAAATTCAGAGACGAAGGCCGAGACGTTCTTNTATTCATTGATAACATTTATCGTTATACCTTAGCNGGAGTAGAATGTTCTTCTTTGTTGGGCAGAATGCCTTCGGCGGTAGGNTANCAACCTACCCTGGCAGAAGAGATGGGAGTTTTGCAAGAAAGAATTACTTCTACCAAAACAGGTTCNATTACTTCAGTGCAGGCAATTTATGTGCCGGCCGATGATTTAACAGACCCGTCCCCAGCAACAACATTTGCTCACCTTGATGCAACTGTGGTTTTATCTCGTCAAATTGCTGCCCTTGGAATTTATCCTGCTGTAGACCCGCTTGAGTCTTCCAGTCGTCAATTGGATCCAAATATTGTGGGCCAGGAACATTACGACACTGCGATGGGCGTTCAGCAAGTNCTGCAAAGATATCAAGAGCTTAAAGACATCATTGCGATTCTTGGAATGGATGAACTTTCCGAAGAAGACAAACAAACGGTAGATAGGGCCAGGAAAGTTGAGAAATACTTATCACAGCCTTTCTTTGTCGCGGAAATTTTCACCAACTCTCCAGGAAAATTTGTTTCTATCAAAGATACAGTAAGAGGCTTCAAAGGAATTCTTGACGGGGAGTACGATGATATTCCAGAGCAAGCATTCTTAATGGCAGGCCCTATAGAGGAAGTGGTAGAAAACGCAAAAGCTCTGTAAATATGTCGACAATTCTTTGCAACATCGTCAGCGCCGAGTCGGAAATTTTTTCCGGTCAAGTTGAAATGGTGGTTGCAACTGGAACTTTGGGCGAGCTTGGCATAACGCCGGGACACTCACAACTTCTAACGGGTATCAAAGCAGGCCCAGTAAAACTAATTTTAGAAGGCGGCGAAGAAAAAGTGTTTTTTCTGTCCGGCGGATTCATTGAAGTTCAGCCGGATGCAGTAACCTTGCTTTCTGACGTTGCTGAAAGAGCTGAGGATATCGATGAGGCAGAAGCTGAGAGAGCCAAAGAGTTGGCTGAAAGAGCAAGAGATGACGCCAGTTCGGACGTAGATTTCTCCAAAGCCAAAGCCGAACTCGCCGAAGTTGCTGCGAGATTGCAAACGCTTCGCAAAATGCGAAAGAAATAGTCAAANGCTCNTTAAAAATCTAGAATACGCTCTAATTTGGGCTGTTCATGAAAATCGATGCAATTATTTTAGCTGCTGGCAAAGGCAAGAGAATGCAATCTGCTTTGCCAAAGGTATTGCAACAAGTTGCCGGCAAAGCTTTGTTGCAACACGTCTTAGATACTTCTTTGGAATTAAAAAGTTGCCAGCCTCACATCGTTTTAGGAGATCAAGCCACTTTGGTAAAAGCTTCTGTATCTGCTCCTAAAAACAGCAAATGGTCCAAACAAGCAAAACAATTGGGCACAGGACACGCAGTAAAACAAGCGTTGAAAGGCTTAAGGGCGGGATCGATCGCACTTATTTTGTATGGTGACGTTCCGCTAGTGAAAAGCTCCACAATGANTAACTTAGTAAAAGCGGCCGGGAAAAGCAGTCTCGCCTTGCTTTCATTTGAACAACAAACTCCCAAAGGCTATGGCAGAATCATCAGGAGCTCCCAAGGAAAGGTTCTTGGCATTGTTGAAGAGAAAGANGCAACTCAAGAGCAAAAGAAAATCACCGAAGTAAATTCTGGAATTATGGCAATTGCTTCTAATAAGCTTGAAGAGCTTCTTAAGGGCTTAAAAAATAAAAATGCGGCAAAAGAATATTATTTAACCGACANCGTAGGCTTGGCAAATGAGAACAAAATACCAGTAAAAGCTGTCAAACTTGACAGCAAGGAGGAAGTTTTGGGAGCCAATAATCTAGAAGAGCTCAATCAGCTTGAGCGAAACTATCAACTATTAATAGCCAAAGAGTTCGTAAAAAAAGGAGTCATCATCTCTGATCCAACCAGAGTGGACTTCAGAGGCGAAGTAAAAATTCAAAAAGGCAGCAGCATTGATATCAATTGTGTGTTTGAAGGAAAAGTTGAAATTGGAAAAAATGTCATCATTGGACCGGGGGCAATCATAAAAAACTCCAAGATAGGCGACGGCTCAAAAATTGAACCTTACACGTTTATCGAGAATGCAATTTTAGAAAAAAACGTCACTGCTGGTCCTTATGCGCACATCGGACCCGATGCCCACCTTGAAGAAAATTCTGAGGTAGGAAATTTTGTTGAAGTTAAACGCAGCAAAATCGGCAAAGGCACAAAAGCCAAACACTTGGCTTATATTGGCGATGGGCAAGTTGCAGAAAAAGTTAATGTTGGAGCGGGGACTATTTTTGTTAATTACGATGGCAAAAACAANAACAAAACAAAAGTGGATAAAGGCGCATTTATTGGCTCCAACAGCTCCTTGATAGCCCCGATAAAGATAGGGCAAAACAGTATGATTGGTGCCGGATCGGT
Source organism: Gammaproteobacteria bacterium (assembly GCA_002689405.1). Classification (GTDB taxonomy): domain Bacteria; phylum Pseudomonadota; class Gammaproteobacteria; order Magnimaribacterales; family AG-339-G14; genus MEDG-81. The sequence continues at coordinate 10,335 of NZFZ01000006.1, forward strand.
TGTTACGAGCGACGTACCAGCTGAAAGACTGGCTTTGGGCAGATCAAGACAAAGGAACATAAAGAAAAAATAATGTGCGGAATAATTGCAGCAGCCACTGAAAAAAGCGTTGGCAAACTTTTAGTGCAGGGTCTGTACAAGATGGAATATCGTGGTTACGACTCTGCAGGCGTGGCCTTGCATCAAACAGATGATATTGCGCACCTTCGTTCTTTAGGCAAAGTCAAAAAGCTCGAATCCAAAATGGTTAAGGAAAAACCCAAGGGCAAAATTGGTATTGCCCATACCAGGTGGGCTACCCATGGCAAGCCTTCAGAAGAGAACGCTCACCCTCACGTCTCTAATGACAGAGTGTTCATCGTGCACAACGGCATCATTGAAAATTATGTTGCCATGAAAGAACAACTTGTAAAAAAAGGCTACCAATTTAACTCCCAAACCGACTCCGAATTAATAGCTCACCAACTTGATCTTTTCTTAAATCAAGGAAGCGAGATGCTGGAAGCCATGGCGCTTTTGAAAGAAAAACTAGAAGGCGCATATGCAGTTGCGGCCATTGATTTGAAAAACGAATCGCATTTTTATGTGATGCGAAATAAATCGCCACTTCTTCTGGGCCAATCCGATGCGGGCATGTTTGCCGCATCCGATCCCTTGGCGCTTGCTGATCTCACCAATCAATTCATCTTCTTGGAAGATGGCGATGTCGCAGAGGTATCGGCAAAAGAGTACAAGATTTTAGATAAGAACCAAAAAAGAGCTATTAGAAAAACCACCATAATCGATGTTTCAAGTGAGGCGATGGGCAAAAACGGCTATCGCCATTTCATGGAAAAAGAAATCTACGAACAGCCTACCGCAATTTTAAATACCTTGGACGGTAGGATTGGAGGCGAGGATGTACTCGAAAATATTTTTGGCGAAGGCTCTAATGAATTGCTCTCGAAAGTAGAAAGAATTCAAATCGTAGCAGCAGGCACAAGCTTGCATGCAGGCAGAGTAGCAGCCAATTGGTTTTCAGCAATTGCAAATCTGCCAACGCAAATAGATTATGCGAGCGAATACCGCTACAAAAATCCGTACGTCGATGAAAACACCCTGTTGTTAACCATTTCACAATCTGGAGAGACAGCGGATACTTTGGGCGCTTTGAGATACGCCAAAGAAAGAGACTATTTGGGCTCGCTTGCCATTTGCAATGTACCCACAAGCTCGCTAGCCAGAGAATCCGATTTTGTCCTATTGACCAATGCCGGTCCAGAAATAGGCGTTGCCTCTACCAAAGCTTTTACGACGCAACTAACTGCCTTGATGTTGCTTACTTTGTCCTTGGCAAAAGCCAGAAACCTAAACCCAAGACTAAGAGGGAGAATCGTTGGCGCTTTACGAGCTCTGCCTGAGAAAATAACTGAGTCGCTAGAGTTGAAATCCAAGATCATAAAAATCGCTAAAGAAATAGCTAAAAAAGACAACGCTTTATTTTTAGGAAGGGGTATCTTTTATCCGATAGCTCAAGAAGGCTCTCTAAAACTCAAAGAAATTTCTTACATTCATGCCGAAGCTTATCCTGCTGGAGAGCTCAAACACGGACCGCTTGCTCTGATCGATAAAAATATGCCCGTTATTGCTTTGGCTCCGGAAAACGAGTTGGCAGAAAAATTAGTCTCTAATTTAGAGGAAGTGAAAGCGAGAGGCGGGAAACTGTATGTCGTAGGAAATGCTGCAGGCAATATGAAATTGAAGCCAAAAAATCTGATTAATCTGCCAGAATGCGATTTCTTACTGACACCGATTTTGTACACCGTACCCTTACAAATTCTTTCTTACGAAGTAGCCTTGCTTAGAGGTACAGACATCGATCAGCCAAGAAACTTAGCTAAGTCTGTTACTGTCGAGTAGAATAAAACAGAGAATTAAAAAAAATACTTTATGAACATTTTTAGACTTTTTCTGCTCATAATTGCCCTTAGTGTAATTGGATATACATTGCCAGTTATCCAGAGTGAGGGAATATTGATTTTGCTTCCAACCTTTTTTGGAGAAATGAATAACCTAAATTGGCAAGGGCAATTTAATCTAGATTTTTTAACCTTTCTCCTTATGTCTGCATTTTGGACTGCATGGAGAAACAAATTTACATTAAGGGGAAATCTTCTTGCAATAGGAGCATTTTTCCTTGGCGCCCCATATTTAGCAATCTATTTAATTTACCTAAGTTTCGTTTGTGAAGGAGACATAAAATTAATGCTGCTTGGAGAAAGATAGTATTGACTAATATCGAATCTAGTTGAATGGAAGAAAAATAGATAAAGGATGGATTATAACTGGAAAATTCTTGAAAAAACCTGCATCACAGTCGGGAGAGTGCTGCTTGGACTTTATTTTTTTTTACCAGGGATTTCTAAAATTCCAACCTATGAACTCACAGCTGAATACATGGCATTGCATTCTATACCCTGGGCGAGCATTCTCTTACCCGTCACAATAGCTTTGCAATTAATTTTAGGAACCACTCTTATCTTGGGTTATCGCATAAAAGAGTCTGCTTTGATTCTGGCCACACTAACTATTTTCATTAATATCGGCATACATGATTTTTGGAATGATTATCCAAATACAGATGCAGGACATGAAACTCAGAACTTCGTTAAGAACCTCGGAATCTTTGCTGGTCTATTGGTACTTAGCGCAACTCATAAAGTTAATCAATGGAGAATTTTTCCTAATTCCTAAGCAATGTTTAATCTAAAAACTTTATTCCTAATAAGCACGTTTCTCTTTTGCAGCGCCTTTTACGCAAATGCAAGGCCAGAATGGTTTGTTCCGCCTCCTTTAGATCCGTCTGGAATAAAACTTGAAACTGTGGAACTTTATGATGGAGTTTTTGCTTTAATGTCTAATACTCCTTTTGCAGATAATTCAGGATTTGTTGTAGGCGATGATTTTGTCTTAGTTATAGATGCTCATTTTACGGGAAACATGGGAAAGCAAATTATTGACGCTGTAAAAAAGGTTACAGACCTACCAATTAAATATTTAGTCAATTTAAATGCATTTGGTGATCATGTTTTCGGTAACTATGTTTTTCCTGAGTCTACTAAAATCATCGCGCATGAAAAGACTATAGATTTTCTTAAAGAAAACTCATTACAGAAAAGAAAAGAAATAATCTCGGTTACAGTTGGCGGCAGCACTGAATTATTCAAAGACGTTATAGACAGACTTCCGACTGAGTCTTTTAAGTCGAAGAAAAAATTAAATCTAGGAAATAAAATCGTTGAATTGCATTACTTTGGACCTGGCATGTCGCCAAGTGATACGGTCGTATATGTTCCAGATGCCAAGGTGGCTTGGACGGGAAATCTGATTTTTGGGAAAGGCAGCATTCCATGGGCACGATCTGAATTGCTTTCAGATTACTTTCAAACAATGAAAAGATTTAAGTCAAAAATTAACCCAAGCTTAATAATTTCCGGCCATGGAAAAATTTCAGAAGGCAGCTTGGTTGACGAATATATTTCTTATTTAGATTATGTATTGAAATTATCAAAATCTCTTAATAAAGAAAATATTTCAATAGAAGAATATGTAAAGACATTAAATATTCCTCCCGAGTATCTTATCGAGGATGACATTAAAGAGCTGATGGCAGGCTTTCATAAATGGAATGTATTGAACTCTTATAAGCAAATAAAAACCTCTGCGACTCAGTTGAAAGATAGGAAAAATTTAGGACAAAAGGTCGACCGAGACGGTAAAGTTGTCAAATAAAATACAAATGTTATCGAGTAAATTATCGTGGAAATAACTCTTCTGTTTACCGCAATCCTATCTGCTTTCATGATAGTTCTTGCGGTAAGGGTTCTTGATTTAAGAGGCAGCCCAGTTACGAAGTTTTTTCATAAACCTGACAGACAAATTGATCCAAACGACTTAGAAAGAGCCATTCGGGGGCATGGAAATTTGATTGAGTATGCCCCTTTGTTTTTGATATTAATATTGGCACTTGAATTAAGCGATGCATCGAAAACATTACTTTACGCATGTGGGATTATTTTTACTTTGGGCAGACTGATGCATGGCATAGCATTTTCATTTATGAAGAAAAATGGATTCTTAAGGATTGGCGGCATGACATTAACTTTTATTGGTTTTCTTGGATTAATTGTTCCAGCCTTAGGGATTATATTTTTTTAGATCAAAAATGAATTTACTTGCAGGCTCAACAGGATTCCTTGGAAATAACATTCTCAAAGAACTAGGCTTTAACAAAAGCCCAACTATAGCTCTAGGCAGAAGTACCGTTTCTAATCTGCCAGATGATGCAGAAGAGTTATTAATTGATTTTGATAATCTTGAAGGATTGAGGCTTTCGGATATTGATCATGTCTACCTATCCATGGGATACCCTTTGATTTATTTCAATGTGATGGGGCTAATGAGCGCGAGCCTGAAAAAAGATTTTTTCTTAGTAGACTTTACTTATCAGTTAGCAATAGCCAAAAAAGCCAAAGAAGCAGGTGCGAAAAAAATTTCTCTTATTTCGGCAGTAGCAGCCGATTCAAATTCTTGGAATTATTATCTTAAAACCAAGGGTCTACTTGAAGAGGAAATAATCAAACTTGGTTTTGAAAGCACTAATATTTTCCAGCCGGGGCATCTCACAGGAAATAAGTTCAGGTTGGATATACTTTTGGCTGATGCAGTATCTTTAATCTTTGATCCTTTCTTATTTGGCCCTTTAAAAAAATTCAGAAGCATTTCTGCAGAAAAACTCTCTGTCGCAGTTGTTAAAAATTCTCTGCAATCAAAAGCAGGTATCAATTACTTTGATTACAAAGACTTCATATAAAAAGTTCTGAATTAACCTGTTGCACATATTTTTTCCTATTGATAATCTCTTTNACGGAGAGAAACTATGGAAAAGACTTTTGATTATGTAATTGTTGGAGCTGGAAGCTCAGGCTGTGTGATGGCCAATAGGCTTTCAGAAAATGGTAAGAATTCGGTATTAATTTTAGAGGCAGGTGGCAAGGATAAAAACATGTTTATACACATGCCTTCAGGTTATTCCCAGATAGTTCCAACTAAAAGTAATTTGAATTATGGTTTTGAAACGGAACCAGAACCAACAACCAACAATAGACAGCTTTATTGGCCAAGAGGAAAAGGCTGGGGTGGTTCTTCTTCAATAAATGCCATGGTCTATATCAGAGGACATTCACACGACTATGACTTATGGAGACAAATGGGTAACAGCGGTTGGTCTTATGATGATGTCCTTCCATTTTTCAAAAAAGCAGAATCATTTAATGGAGAAGGAGATAAAGATTTTCATGGATTCAATGGACCCCTGCATGTAAAAAAATCTGAAAGGACCGATGACGAATTATTAGACGTTTTTGTCGAAGCGGGACAACAGGCAGGTTTTCCTTATACAAACGATTTTAATGGCGAGAATCAAGAAGGATTTTCTAGATACGAACATACTATGAGNGANACTAAATGGGGNCCNAGAAGATGGAGNTCTGCNNGAGCGTATTTGCATCCTGCNTTGAATAGAAAAAATNTNACTGCCGAAACNNATGTTCAAGTGAATAAAGTTTTGTTTGANGGCAAAAAGGCCATTGGCGTAGAGTANCTNCNTAAAGGCAAAACTTTATCGGCAAAAGCNAATAAGGAAGTCATTCTTTCNGCTGGNGCAATAAACTCCCCTCAAATTTTGATGAANAGNGGCATTGGAGATTCNATAGATTTATCAAAACANGGCATNACCACGGTNCACGAACTNAAAGGTGTTGGAAAAAACTTACAAGATCACTANGCTGTNGTAAATTCATTNAATTGCACAAAGCCTGTGACCCTNCATAGNTCAGCTAGNTTTATAAANACNCAGCTATCGGGTTTGCAATATTTACTCTTNGGAACTGGAGANGCCGCNTTCCCACCAACNAGTGCTGGAGCCTTCATTAAGTCNAGTCCAGAAAAGGATATACCTGATACGCAAATTCATTATGCNTCTTTCCATTCNCCNGANCTTCACGGCAGGGAAGGCATTGATGAAAATCATGGGTTTAGTGCGGTAATTTGTATTTTNAGACCACAAAGCAGAGGACATTTGGAACTCAAGAGTGCTGATCCAAGTGAAGCGCCTCTGATGTATCCTAATTATCTTTCCGAAGAGCAAGATGTGATTGATACAAGAAATGCTTTTAGGGAATCTAGAAGGGTATTTTTGCAGCCCGCGTTTGATGAATATCGCGGCGAACAATCCAAGCCGGGCCCAGATTTGAATGTAGACAATGACGATGAAGTTGATGAATGGGTTCGTAATACTGGTGAGACTTTGTATCATCCTGTGGGAACGTGCAAGATGGGTGATGACGACATGGCTGTTGTCGATGATCATCTTAAAGTCAAAGGCGTGGACAACCTTAGAGTTGTAGATGCGTCGATTATGCCCACTCTAATTGGAGGCAATACCAATGCACCATCGATTATGATTGCTGAAAAAGCTGCCGATTTAATCAACCAAGCTTCTGTCTCCTAAAAAATGAGAAGAATTATCACTGGCCACAACGAAGAGGGAAAATCGGTAATTTCAATAGACGGTCCCCCAGCAAGATCAATTGGCGAAGAAGCAGGAGGTTTATTTGAGATTTGGAATACGGATGGATCTGGCTTTGATACAAAATCAAAAGCGGATCGTGCGGATATAGATATTCTTCTTTCGCCTGTTAAAAGCGGAACCAAGTTTAGATATTTTCAGATAAATCCAATTCCAGAGGGAGTTCCGCAAGAAGCGATTGAAGCAGCCACAGCAGAAGCTTTTGAAAAAATTGGCGCTGCCCATCACAGAGTAGACACTTCCAGAAATGCTGCCATGCATGAAACCGACACAATTGATTACATCATTCTTTTGAAGGGCGATGTAAGCCTGATTCTTGATGAAGAAGAAGTAAAGTTAAAGCCACACGATGTCGTTGTGCAAAGAAGAACCAATCATGCTTGGGTAAATCATGGCACCGAGCCTGCTTTATTGATTGCGGTGCTCATAGATAGCAGTTTGGTCTAGGAAATTGAAATTCTCACTTTTAAGCCTTCAAAAAAATTGTATCCAAGATGTTTTTTATTTAGACTGCATGTCGGGAGAGAATATATGAACCTGCAACTTTTTACAGACAAACTGGCAATATCATTGTCCACAATTTGCGTATTGCATTGCCTGTTCATGCCTTCTTTTCTGATTTTGTCTTCGTGGTTCGCTGCTTTTTCTATAAACAATGAATTTGTACACTTCGCAATTTTATTTGCGGCTGTTCCAGTGAGCGCTTATGCATTAGTTAAAGGCTATCTAAATCACGATAAGTTGTCTTATTTTCTTTATGGCACCTTCGGACTATCTGTTCTAGTTTTCGCGGTATTAACAGCAAGTATTTTTGGCGAGATCGGAGAAAAGTCTCTTACGGTCTTAGGTTCTTTATTTGTTATCTATGCCCATTATAAAAATCATCAGATTTGTAAAGAATTAGACTGTGATTGTCACGAAGCTTAAATTAAATAAAAACTTTTCTTCTAAAAATTTTTTTATACTTTTTATATTATTTTTCAGCTTTTCTCTTTCAGCAGACCCCTTACAGAAAGCAGTCAATAATGAGTTTCGTGATTTAAAAAATACATCAAGAGACATTTATCGAAATCCTTATGAGACATTATCTTTTTTTGAACTAGAACCATCTATGACTGTTGTAGAGCTTTCTCCTGGTGGAGGTTGGTACACTGAAATTTTAGCTAGTTATCTAGATAATTCAGGAACCTTGATTGCAGCGCACTTTGACAGAAACTCATCAAATAATTATTTAAAAAAGAGCAGAATAAATTTCGAGAAAAAAATTAGTTCTGAAACAATTTATAACAAAGTAAAGATAGTAGATTTAACTTCTAAACTTTCTGAGCCAGGATCGGTAGATGCAGTCCTTACTTTTAGAAACCTCCATAACTGGCTTGGGCCAATGATGGATAAAGTTTTTTCAAACACTTTTACAGCACTTAAATCAGGCGGGATTTTTGGTATTGTTGAGCATAGAGCCTTGAAAGGTACTTCAATGAAAGATATGAAAAAAAGCGGCTATGTTACTGAAGATCATGCGATCAAAATTGCAGAAAAACATGGTTTCAGGTTAGTTTCTAGATCTGAAATAAACGCTAATCCTAAAGATACAAAAAACCATCCAAAAGGAGTTTGGACTTTACCACCTTCTTTGAGACTTAAAGAAAAAAACAAGGACAAATATGTCGCTATCGGAGAAAGCGACAGAATGACTCTTCTATTCAAAAAGCCATAAGACTATTCTTTTCACAGTCTAAAATTTGGCAAATCAAATAAAAATTATTATCATTTTTAAATGCTTAAGCAGGAACAAACCAGGCTTTTAAAAGGTTTATTAAATCACTTAGATGCAAAAACCAATGTTGATGCAGGAGGAATAATCAAAGCTCCAGCAGAAACCTATACCTCCGAAGAAAGGTTTGATCTTGAATGGGATTCGTTTTTTAAAGATTATCCACAAATAATTGGCATGTCAGGAGATCTCGCAGAACCCAATAGCTTTATAACGATTGAAGATTTTGGCTCCCCAATTATTGCCACTAGAGATGCTGATGGTAATTTCAAAGCTTTTGCCAATGTATGTTCTCATCGAGGTGCTCAAATCGAAACTGAAAAAAAAGGCTTAAAGTCAAAGTTTTCTTGTCCTTTTCACGGTTGGACATTCGATAATAAAGGATCTTTAGTTGGATATCCCAAAAGCGATCACTTTGGCAAGATTGATAAAGATTGTTACGGTTTAACCGAATTACCTTGTTTAGAAAAGTATGGCTTCTTGTGGGTTCACCCTAAAGCAGACGGCAAAATAGATCTAAAAGCTTTACTTGGCGATAAACTTGAAAAAGAATTTGCTGCTTGGAACTTTGATAAGTTGGTTCTTTCAAATGAGGAAGAATACAAAACTGATATGAATTGGAAATTAGCAATAGATACGTTTGGTGAAACTTATCATTTTTCTGTCTTACACAAAGATTCTCTTTTTCAATCTTTTCATGGCAATTGTCAAATGTTTGACAGTTTCGAAAGGAATGGCAGGTTGATACTTTGCAAAAGAGAGATAGATGAAATGAGAAAACTGCCTGAAGAAGATTGGAATATAACCACTGGAACTTTGCCGGTTTACTATTTATTTCCCAATATCATCTTCATGCCTACACCAGAAGGAGCTTTTCTTGTTAAGGAATATCCTTTGGAAAATTCGCCTCACAAAAGCATTTCAAAGATTTCATTTTATTTTTATCCGGAAGCCATAGAAATGGCAAATAAGATGGGAGTTTCTCCAGAAACTGGTCAAAATCCCTTAGAAGAACTATACAGTGCTTTTGGTAGTGTTATCAGAGACGAAGATTATGTTGTTGCCGCTTCATCTCACAAAGGACTGAAATCTGGCAACATTGATTTTCTAACTTTTGGAAGAAATGAGCCGGCTTTGCATCATTATCACAATACCTATAGAGAAGCTTTAGGCTTGCAAAAACTTCCAATAATCGAAACTTAAGATGATAGATTTATATTATGCTCCAACCCCGAATGGCTGGAAAATATCCATTATGCTTGAAGAATGTGAAATGGATTATCAGGTCATACCAGTAAATCTCGGCAAGGGAGATCAATTTACCCCAGAATTTTTAAAAATTAGTCCCAATAACAGAATGCCTGTGATTGTGGATCACGAAAATATTATTAATGGCGAGCCAATAAGCATTTTTGAGTCCGGAGCAATATTGATGTATCTGGGAGAAAAAGCTGGAAAATTTTTTCCCCAAAAATCACCGGAGAGAGAAAAGGTTTTAGAGTGGTTGTTTTGGCAAGTAGGTGGTTTAGGGCCTATGGCTGGCCAAGTGAGTCATTTCGTTAACTACGCACCAAATTTTCCTGGCGATCATTCTTATTCAGAAGAGCGATACAAAAATGAATACGATAGGCTACTTGGTGTAATGGATAGAATTCTCAATGAACGTGAATACTTAGCAGGAGATTATTCCATAGCTGATATGGCATCTTTTCCCTGGGTAACTGCTTACAAGAGATATGAAGTCGATTTAGATGTGTTTAAAAATGTAAGAAGATGGTTTGACGAAATAAAATCTAGACCTGCTGTTCGGAAAGGAATTGATGTGGGAAAGGAAGCCAGAAATTTCGGCGAGGGAATCTCTAAAGAAAGTTTAAAAACCATGTTTAAACAAGATGCCAAAAGCATTGTAGAAATGGCAAAGAAAAAAGAATCCTCATAGCAAATACGAAGCTCTTTAAATTGCAACCAAAATAAATTCAAATAGAAGCATTGAGATCAGATCTAGTCTTCTTTTTTAGCAACAAGAAAAAAATCAATTAACGCAGGAGCCAGAATTATCTTGATTTGCTGCTGCAAGAAGCGCTCTGTAAACATCTGTATTATCTAGAGTGCCTGTAAAGTTCTCTGATCCTGGACCGTATGCATAAATTGGAACTGGGGCTCCTGTATGAGAGCCTCTACCAATGCCAGTATTGAAAGAGAATTTAACGTCAAGATTTTCATAGTTTCTAGGATCGTTTGGTTCTATTAACAAGCCTCCCGTCTCATGATCAGCCGTCACAACCACAAGAGTATCCTGATTATTTTCAGCAAAATTTAAAGCCCATTTAATTCCATCTTCTAGGTCAGACATTTCTCTCATGAGGTATTCAAAATCATTACTGTGACCTGCCCAATCGACTTGAGATGCTTCTGCCATAATAAAAAAACCTTTACACCCATTCTCTATAAATTTTTTTGACCTATTAACTGAGAATTCAAGCATCTCTTCAATAGACGGTTCTGTCGAGTGATTTTCAGGCGTATCGTCATCTCGCAGATGTTCATCGGCAAATAAGCCAAAAACCTGACTATCGCCATAACGGGCAGGATCGCTTAACTCTGATTTATCGGTGATCAACCTAGATTTAGTTTTAACTTTTTCAATTAGATTAATGCCATCTTTTCTGTTACCGCCATCTTTCTCAGGGATAAAGAACTTTCTTCCTCCGCCTAGAATATTTATTATTTTTGAATCAGCCATTTGGATGCTGATTTCATCGGTTAGGTATCTAGAACTGGTATGGACTACAAATGCCGCAGGGGTTGCATGCGTTACCTCAGAAGTCGATATGACTGAGCTTACATAACCAGATTTATCCAATGTTTCTGTGATATTTTCAGTTGGCTGCCCACCTACATCCACTCCCAAAGCTCTATTATTAGTTTTTTTCCCTGTGCTAAAAGCGGTAGTCGATGATGCGGAATCTGTAACAATAGCATTAGCCGAATGAATTAAGACTTTTCCAGAGTATGGAAATTTGTCTACGGCTACTCTTGAATTTGGCCCCCCTTGATAAAGCCTAAATGCAGAGACTTGACTAACGCTCATTCCATCTCCAATAAATAAAATGATGTTCTTAGCTTTCTTTTTAACTTGTTTTAATTTTTTAACAGGCACTTTTTCGTTGATGACCACTTCTTTTACGAAGACATCTTTATCATCGAGGGTACCTGACGGGATTGGAAAGTTATTTACTATGTATTCCCTTCCTAAATGTTCCATTAGTTTAGCGCCACCAAATAAACCCAAGCTTAAGGATACAACCGCTATTATTAATTTTGTTCTCATAATTTCTCATTCAAAAGCTGTATTCTATCGTTTCCAAAATACATATCATTTACATTTAAGAAAAAAGTAGGTGAACCAAAGCCGCCTCTATCCATTAATTCTTGTGTATTTTTTATAAGTCTTTCTTTGGTTTCTGGTAATGCAATAAATTTTAAAAAATCATCGGCTTGAACCGACAGAGAAGAGACAATCTCATTCAAACAATCATCACTTGAAATATCTTTGCCTTCAGTCCAATAAGCTTTAAAAATTTTTTCTAGGTATTCTTCTACGTGTTTATTTTTATCAATAAAGAAAAAAGCGCCGCGCATAGACTTGACACTATTGATTGGAAAGATTTTTGGCCAGTTGAATTCTATGTTTCTTAGTTTTGCCCAATCATCCATGTCCTTTTGAGAATATTCCAATTTTTCTTTAACTGGATTTTTTCTACTTTCATAGACGCTAGGATTTGTCGAATTGAAAATTCCCCCAACCAATATGGGCTTCCAAATAATTTCAAATTCTTTGTTTTTTTGAAGTTCTAAAATTCCTCTAAATGAAAGGTAGGTCCAAGGACTGCTACAGTCAAAGTAATATTCAATTTTTTTCATAAATCATTATCTCTTATGATTTCATAAATTCATCAAATTCTTCCTTGTAATCAGGATGCCATCTAGACATAGCTGGTCTATTTTTAATAATGTCATCTGCATTCCATTGTATTCTCTTTTGATCTATCTCTCTGTTTGTTTCATTATCCGGACAAAGTATATAGAACTCATCTTTACCCAAGCTCTCCATAAAGTAGTCAACGGTTTCTTCCGTAGTAGCTGCAAATTCAGGCTTTTCAGGAATGAAGGCAGAAATCATCGGAGTGTAAACAAAAGCTGGAATCAGTAAATGTGCTGACAAATTACAATTTTCGTCTAGATGAAACGCGTTAGCTAAAGACTCAGTGTAAGCAACTACACAAGCTTTGGAAATATTATACGCATAATTTCCTGGTGGCCTTGTAATGCCTTGTTTTGAGCCAGTATTTACAATTGCTCCTTCTACGGACTGTTCAATCATCTTTGGGATAAATGCATGACAACCATTTACCACCCCCATAAAATTTATATCTATTATTTCTTTTAACATTTCCATCCCTTCCCAAGGAGGAGTTCCCATTCTTGCAACTCCGGCATTATTCATTAAGAAGTTTACTTCACCAAACTCGGAAAAAATTTCATTGGCAAGAGCTTCCATTGAGGCAAAATCGGTAACATCAATTTTTTTGGCAACAATCTTCCCCGCACTGGGAATATCTAAAAGCATTTCTTTAGCCTCTTCTAAGTTTTCTTTCAAATCGACAATAACGCAATTCATACCTTTTACAGCTAATCGCTTTGCAGTTTCTAAGCCTATGCCGCCGGCTGCGCCGGTAATCACTGCGGTTTTATTTTTTTGCATCCAATTTGATTTCATATTTCCTCCATTTTTTTAGCTTTTGAAAAACGTTCCTTTATAATATTTCTTAAAAGTAATTTATCAAAGATTAGGGAACAAAATGGAACAAGATCAAAAAAGACTTGCTGATGCTTTAGAGGAACTAAAGGATCATAACTTTATGAAAATTCATGAATCTGCTTGGAAATTTATGTATTACAACTTGCTACGTGGACTGGCAATTGGTCTTGGCTCTGTAGTTGGCGCCACTGTGCTAGTAACTATCTTTATACAAATACTTGCTCAATTTGAGTTTATTCCGATTATCGGAAATTGGGCGCATGAAGTTATAGAAATTATTGAAAAACTAGATAAGTCTGGATAATCAAAGCGTTTTCTAGGTTGCTTCTTGAATTTCTTTTTTAGCCAAGAAGTTCTTTCCAACTCTCAAGATCATTAAAGAAACAATTAGTAAAAGAAATAAGCTAGATACCATTATCATTTCTTTGCTTAAAACCCTTATTAGATACACATAGGCAAAAATTATTGCCAGATAATTTATTCCGAAAGAATGAATTTTTTTCCAAAGGGGCAATCCTAGTTTTTCAACTATCCTGTCATGAGATGTTACAGCCATGACATACATCAAAATATATCCAAGTCCCCCAAAGATTATTAAAAACCACCCTGGAAAGAAATCTATGAAAATCAAATAATAAACTAAAGAAATCAAATGGATTGTATGCGCTAGGCAAAATCCAAGCCCAATATACCTTCTTTCGCTTCTAAGAAATCTAAAAAAACTTACTTTGAAGATTTTATAAATAATGCCTATTCCATATGCAATTAAGAAATACGCAAAAGCAATTCTAGCTGAGTAAATTGTTTGAAACTCTAAAGCAGAGCTGATCTGTAAATTATTAAAAGCATAAAAAATTATTAGAACGTTTGCTACAAATACGGGCAAGCTCCAAAAGAGTAAGTTTTTAGACTTCATGAAAATATTTTAAAATAAATTCAAACTAATTTTGAGAATCTTGAAAAAAACTTATCCTAACATCGATAGTCTGAGCGGCACTAAATTTCAAAAAAAAGTTTGGTTGGAACTTTCTAAAATACCAAAAGGAGAGACTAAAACTTACAAAGAAATCGCCATTGCCATTGGCTGTCCTTCGGCTGCAAGAGCAGTAGCTAATGCTTGTGGCAAAAATCCTCATCCAATAGAAATACCTTGTCACAGGGCAATAAGGTCAGATGGAACATTGGGGGGGTACAGCGCACCAGGGGGAGCTGCTGCCAAGCGCAGATTATTAAAAGAAGAACTTAAAGCCTAATCGACTTCTTTGGCTTTATATTTTTTTAAAGCTTCTTGGTATTCTTCTTCAGAGAGTTTATGCCAACCAATGCATTTTCCAGTTGGACTTCTACCGCAACCACAATCCATATTTTGTCTCCTAATTAAGTGTAACTTCTTTAAGCTGTCCTGGTTTTAAAATTTCAAAAAAGGTTTTTGGCAGTCCTTTTTTTGTCAAGGCTTCTTCAAGTAAAGCTGGCGGCTCCAACGTTTCTTCATCAGTAAGTTGAAAGGTTCCCCAATGCATGGCGTAATTTTTCTTTGATCCCAAATCAAGAGCAACCTGCAATGCCTCTTCCGGGTTTACGTGATTTGCTTTCATAAACCATTGTGGCGCATATGCTCCTATTGGTATCAAAGAGAGATCAGGTTTGCCAAGTTTTGCTTGAGTATCTTTGAAATCTTTAGAGTAACCTGAATCTCCTGCGTGAAAGCTTTTAAAATTTGGAAAGGACATAAACCATCCACCCCAAAGACTCTTGTTTCTGTCTGCCAAACCTCTTGCTGACCAATGTTGGGTTGGTGTGAAAGTAAATTTAGCTCCTTTGATTTCTATATTTTCCCACCACAAAAATTCTTTAGTATTTTTTATACCT
>NZFZ01000042.1 GCA_002689405.1 Gammaproteobacteria bacterium
AAAGTTGTTTGATTAAATCTCGCATGGAAAGAACTCCAACAAGTTTTTCTTTGTCCATTACCGCCAAGTGACGAATCTGATTTTCCATCATTAAGTCAAGAGCTTCGAGTTTCGTGCATTGTGGCGTAACACTAATAATATTTTTGGACATAATTTCTTTGACTTCATCATTTAAAGCTTCTTTCCCTTTTCTTGCAACAAGTTCAATCACATCTCTTTCTGTAACGATTCCTTCAAGATCTTGTGGATCATTTGTATCCGAACAATAAACCAGCAAAGCTCCGATTCTGTTTTTGTCCATAATTCTGCATGCGTCTTCTATAGAAGAGTTTCTTGCAACAGCAAATATGTCCCAATATCTTTGGTTTAAAAGCAATGATTCAATGTTTTCAGGCATTAAGTGAGATGATTTATAGAATTTTTTGTTTATAATACGTCAAAATCTAGGAGATTTAAAAATGATATTTAAAAAAGGAATTAAATTATTGTCTCTATCTATTCTTTTCTTAGGGCTAAGTGCCTTAATACATGCTGATAAGGGCTTTATTACTGTCGATGGAAAAAACATCGAAATGGACGTTGAAAGACAATATCAAGCACCTGCAAGCTATCCAAGAAAAGCTTTAAGACTTGCTAAAGAAGGTTATGTAATCGTTGAATTCGATGTCAGCGCGGACGGTGATGTCATTGATCCTTTTGTCTTGGAAGGTGAACCTGCAGGACTTTTCGATAGAGCAGCAATGAAATCCATCAGAAAGTGGATTTACCAGCCACCAATATATGAAGGCGTGCCTGTCCAAGTAAATGATGTGCAAGTTAAATTATCTTTCCGAGTTCAATAAGATCTTAAATTTTTACGCGTAAATGCGTATCAGAACAGTATTAATTGGGATTGGTTTAGCAGGAAACCTTCTGCTAGCCCTCTCCCTAATTTTTTTATTTAACTATAGGGATTCAACTCAGAAAGAGTTTGCCAATGAATCCTTGGTATCAACATATGAAGCTGCTTGGTTTCAAACTCTTGAGACTTCAATTGATGCAATTTCAGCTTGGCTCCCAATAACTGGAGAAAGGGGAAATTATTGGGATCCCGAAAACCCCATCTACCCTGAAGAGGAACTCTCATCACCAGATGACTCATTTGCCAATCCATTGATTCAATTCATCACAGATAAAAACATTGGAGAGGCAGGATATCTCCTAGATCTAATGTTTGAGTTTGATTTGGATGAGGGAAATTTAAGTTTCATCAAAGCTTATTATCCGGATGGACAGAGATTTTATTGTGCCAGTGCCTTAGATTTATCTGGTATCGATGCATGCAACCCCCAAGCTAAAAACGAATATGATGAAAATCTTGATGAATTTCTCATTGATGCAGGAAAAAGACCAAGAAGATTTCTTCAAAAAATTATTGACTCATCTGGAGAAAAGATCACGACTTTAAATCAAATGATGGCCTTTCCGATAAAGGCTTTTAGTAGAAATGCTGAGGCAGTTATTGTTATGGGAATAGACGTAAGAAAGTCGATGGAGACCTTTGGTGATGAATTTGAACTTGTGACTGCAGTGCAAACAGAAGAAGGAATCATTTCATTGGGCGATGATTATGCTAGATATGAATCTGGCTTAGAATTAGACGAAACTTCCAATTTTGGAATTACCAACATTAAAGGTCATGTCGATAAAGCAAATTCAAACTTGGAAGAATTTGGCAATAGGACGTCTACCAGGGATTCGGATTTAGGATCCCTCATAACGCTGCTTCCATTGAGTTCTTACCTTTCATCGGACAAAGCGCAATTGTTTATTTTCAGAGATGAAAGCGAAAGCATCGCTCAAGAAAATGCCATCTTAAATACAATTTACATAATAATTACTATCGTAATTTTCTTGGTGATTGCCCTTACTTCAGTAATTCTCGCTAGTGTTTTTGGGTCGGTCAATAAAGCAATTGAGGTTTTACAAGCTCTTACAAGCGGAGACTTGTCTAAAACTATGCCGCAAAGAAGAGGTCTTTTGAGATCTGAAAATGATGAAGTTGGTGAGCTTGCAAAAGCTCTTGAAATTTATAGAGGCCATCTCAATGAGATGGAAAACATTAGAACTGAACAGGCGCGTAGAAGAAAAGAAAGGGATACTGCGATCATAGAAAAAATGAGTATTCTTGCCGATGAGCTTGAAGGAGATTCAAGAACTTTAATTCTCAATGATATTAATAAAATGAAAAATCTTGCTCAAGAAAGCTCGCAAGATAAAGGAGAAGAAGCTTCGGTTGAATTAATGACAGTTGCGTTCACAAGAATGGCCGATGAAGTTCAAGTTCTTATAGATACAAGGACCAAAGAAATGGAAGAGTCTCGAGATGAAGCGCTTGAGGCTAATGAACAAAGAAGTAAATTTTTTGCCAATATGAGTCACGAACTTAGAACGCCGTTGAATGCTATTTTAGGATATGGAGAAATGCTTTACGAAGAATGTGAAGATTTAGGTTATGAGGATTTGATGCCTGATCTTAAGAAAATTACCACATCTGGAACACATCTGTTGTCTCTTATTAACAATATTTTAGACCTTTCAAAAATAGAATCAGGAAAAATGGAGCTTTTCATTACCAACTTTGAAATTGAAAAAGTGGTTGAAACTCTTCGAGACATAAATGCACCTCTAGCAGCCAAAAATGACAATGGTTTCAAAATAAATGTTCAAGAAGCTATAGGATCAATGTCACAGGACGAAACAAAGCTAAGACAGTGTGTTACAAATTTCTTAAGCAATGCCTTTAAATTTACTAATAATGGCCTGGTTACCTTAGATGTTAATTCTTTGATGAAGGATGAAGTTGAAATGATTGAATTCAAGGTCACAGATGATGGGGAAGGTATGAGCGAAGAAGGAGTAGCAAAAGTTTTCGAAGAATATGAGCAAGCTGAAAGATCTACCTCTGCAACTCATGGTGGAACAGGCCTGGGTCTGCCTATTAGTAAAAGATTTGCCGAATTAATGGGTGGCGGCGTAACCGTAACTAGTGAAAAAGGCGTTGGATCTGTATTTTCAATTTTTATTCCCAGAATCTGCGATGAATCTGAAGAACTCGAAAATGAAGAAATATCCTCCTTAGAGGGAGAAAACCTATGCGTATTAATTGACGACGATATAGCAATGCACGACTTAATAAAAAGAACAGTAAAAAAAGCTGGCATGACGTTAATTGGAGCAACCAATGGTGAGCAAGGTTTGAATATGATTAGAGAGTCAAAACCAAAGCTTATTTTATTGGATGTCTTAATGCCGGGAAGAGATGGTTGGTCTATCTTAAAAGAATGCAAATCTGACGAATCAATAAAAGACATTCCAGTGATAATGGTTTCTCAAATGTCACAGGAGACTTTAGCCTTTTCTCTTGGGGCTGATGACTACCTCACAAAACCTATTGATCGGGATAAATTCCTTAAAATGGTAACCAACTTACTCGCTAGCTCAACAAACAAAAGGATCTTAATTGTTGATGATGACGCAAATACAAGAGACATTTTGGGTAGAGCTTTAAAAGACGCAGGATACGAGGCCTTCATAGCGAAAGATGGAAAAGAAGGGCTAGAGAATTTGGATAAGAATCCAGCACTGATTGTTTTAGATCTTGAAATGCCGCGCATGGATGGATTCGAATTTTTAGAAAACTTTGTCGAAATGGATTTTGCAGAGAAGCCTAACATTCTCGTTTACTCAGGAAAAGATCTGTCAGAAGTCCAAGAAGAACTTCTCAGGAAAAATGTAGCTGGGTTGGTGAAGAAGGACGAAGTATCAATAAATCAGCTTCCAGGAATGGTTACTAAATTATTGGGATCTAAGAGTTAAGCTCCTAAATTTGACTCAATTTTTTCTAACAGCCTCTTAAAATCTACAGGCTTGGTATCAAAATCATCTGCCCCACATTCCAAAGCTTTCTGCCTGTCATGTTCCATTGCATGGGCAGTCAAAGCAATAATCGGAATATTTGAAATCTCAGGATCCGCTTTTGCTTGAGTGGTCGCATCCCAACCATCTAAAACAGGAAGTCCCATATCCATTAAAACCAAGTCTGGACTTTCCGATTTCATCTTATCAAGCCCTTCCTGGCCATCAAAAGCGAAAATAACTTCGTATTCTCTTCTTGTTAGCCTTCTGCCTAACATGTCGCGATTCATTTCATTATCTTCAACGTAAAGAATCTTTTTCATAACTCTCTCCCTCAGTTATAAATAAACTGATTTCTGCCCCCTTCTTTTGCTTTGTAGAGTCTCTCATCCGCAAGATTAACAAGTTCTTCTTGATCCTTAACCTCGGATGAATTGATGACTCCTCCACTTATAGTAATATTAATTTCAACATCTTGAAAGGGTATTGATAAATCTACTACTGCTTTTCTTATTGATTCGCAGTAGTCTTTTAGGCTCATTTCTTCTTTGTGCTCTAAAACTGCAATAAATTCCTCTCCGCCAACTCTACCAATAACGTTTTCACCGCATGCATCTTTTAAACTGTTAGCAACTGCTTTCAATACCTCATCTCCGCCTGGATGCCCATATGTATCATTAATAGACTTAAAGAAATCTATGTCCATAGAAAGTAAAGAAAACTCATAGCTTTTATCTTGGCTTAGCTTCTCAAAACATTCCTCGATTTTGTCAAAAACAACCTGTCTGTTATAAATTCCAGTTAAGGGGCAAGTTGTTGCTTTAAGATTTAATTCTTTTAATAGCTCCTGTTCTCTTGCTCTATAGTGTTTTGCCTCTAAGCTGGCAATGGACTTAGCCATCAATATAGTTCCATTTAAAGGCTTTGGAAGATAATCCGAAGCACCTAATTTGATACATTTAGCAGTGCTATCAACGTCATTAAATGCCGAAACCATGATAATTGGCAGTTCATCTTTATCGTGATTTTTTCTAAATCTTTTGAGAAGCTCCAATCCGTTAATATCCGGCAACATGACATCCAACAAAATTAAATCAGGAGTTTGCTTATCAACTTCTTCTATTGCTGAAGTGCCATCTAGCGCCACTCTGCATGACAGGCCATTTTGAGCAAGCCTTCTCTCTAAAACCTCGCAATTAGTTTTATTATCATCAACTATTAGAACGTCCGAACCTTTGAGGTAATCATCTATATCCAAGCTGTAATCAATATCTCCTAAAGATCTGAAAAGCGATTCAGCATTTTGAATTTGGCCTTGCTCGGAATCTTCAGCTGCCTTTTCATTAAGATCGCCCTTAATAAAATCTACGAATCTTTCTATTGCTGTCTCTGTCTCTCTTGATAAAGATAAAATAGTATTTAGATCTTTGATGCATTCTTCTGATAAATCATCTTCAAAATCTTCTATAAGAATCTCGCTATAACCAATAATTGCGTTTAAAGGAGTACGCAGGTTATGCCTAAGTTCTGAATATTCTTGTGATGTTTTGGCCTGCTTATCTGCAGCAGTGTTTTCCTTAAAAGCGTCCTCATATTGGTTTAAAAGTTTGTCTTCAGCCTCTTTTATTTGATTAATTTCTGAACTAATTTCCAAGTTGTTTTGAACTGCAAACTGTTCTACCAAATCAATATATTGTTCGATTGCCTCAGCAGGAGCTGAAAATTCTTGTTTGATTTGTGCTAGTAGTATTTTTTCTGCACCTTTTGAAGGTTTTTCTACACTGGCCATTAAAATTCCTCCTTGAATTCTGCTAAAAATTGAGGGCGATGATGAAAATAACCTTGTCCTTTACCACAACCAAGTTTCAAAAAAGTTTCTTGCTGCTCTAAAGTTTCTATGCCTTCGGCTAACATATCCAATTTCATATTTTCGCAAATGCTTACGACAAACTTAACAAGCTCTTGAGTATCTTGTTCAGAAACTGTTCTTGAGAAATCTTTATCAAGCTTAACCATTTTTATAGGCAGATCTCTCAAATAACTAAGAGAAGAATACCCCGCTCCAAAATCATCAAGAGCAAGAGGAATTCCTTGTGATTTAAGATTCTCAAAATATTCAGCTGCCCTAGATATATCCTCTAGCTCAGCTGTCTCAGTTATCTCAAGGCCTAGGTCTCCTGGGTTGAGATTATTTTTTTTGACAAAATCTAAAATAATTTTACAAAAATTTTCCTGCATTGCGGTATAAGCAGAAACATTGAGAAAAACAGTGAAATCTAAATTTTTTTCTTTTTTAAATTTAAAGATTTCCTTCAATTTTTGCATAGAAGCCAAAACTACTAAGGAAAATAAACTTTCTCCTTCCACAAGCGGTATTAACTTATTGTTTGGAATGATGTCCCCATTTTCATCCCTTAGTCTTAGAAGCGTTTCTACACTAACTAAGTCTCCTGTAGCAAGGTCATATTGTTTTTGGTAAGCCATGTCTATGCGATCATTTTCTAAACAGGAAATGGTATTTTTCAAAGCATCCAAAGCTGCCTCGGACTGAGCCAAGACCTCTATCAAAAAGAAAGATTCTTCTTTATCCAAAGGAATTTCGTGAACTCGAGATCTCAATAAAAATTTTATTTTTCTCAATGAAAGTTCAAGATCGGATTGAAATGAAGACCCAATTGCTTCTATTTTCTTCGACGTACCATGAGATATTATTGGAGCGATGCCAATGTCACTTATTTCAGTTGTATCAAAAACATATTGAGCAGATTGATTCATCCATTCAACACCGCCATCCTTACAAAAAATTAAATATGGACTGGGGTGATGTTTCAGAGATTTGATTAGGTATTTAGCCTGTTGATCTTCAATTATTGTCATCTTCTATAAGTTCCTCAACAACTTCAACAAAGCTGTCATTAAATGTATTTTTCATGAAAGACCATAGTTTAAGATGATATTTTGATTTAAATAGTGTTTTAAAAGATCTTTTGTAATTATCCCATTCGCCTTTATCGATCATGCCAATTGTGTATTGATAATGTTGGTTTTCTCTAGACCTTAACATTATGCTGAAATATGACATGTATTTGGCATCTTCTTCAGGAGTAAGTTCCTCATCGTTTCGCAGTTTTAACTTAATCTTAACCATGCTTTTTTTCATACCTTCTAAAGCAATTTCCTGATGGCTATCAGCAACGTTTTGCCTAGCGTTTGCCCTAGCTACTCTATTCTGCTCTCTCATTTCTTGAATTAAATAGTAAATTGAAGCTACGGCTCCAATTGCTGCCAAAGCTCCAACTATGCTATTAAAATACTCTATAAAAAATCCCATAAATCATTCTAAAAATGGAGACAGATAAGCTTAATTGTTTTGCGCTCTTATTTAAATGGTTTTTTAAAATAAATAAGGTATCAATCTTGCTTTAACTTTCTTGCAGTAGGCTTCATAGCCTTCTAAGTCATTAAGAAGAGTTTTTTCTTCAATGCTTATTCTTGATCTCAAAGCTATGGCTAAAAATATCAGGCTTAGTATCAGAGATAGATAAGTACCTAGCCAAACATTTACTCCGGTAATAAAAAAAATAAAGCCGGTATACATCGGATGTCTAACTTTAGAATAAATGCCTGTATCTATAACCTTCTGGCCTCTTTCGTCTTGGATATTGACTGTAGTTTCTGCAAACTCATTTGCATTCATTGAAGCCATAACCAAAAGCATACCAATGATATAAAAACCCAAACCAATATTTTTTATATTGCCTTCAAAAGCAGACGAAAGGCTTAAATGAAAGATATCTATCGGTGCCAAAGAAAGTCCTATAACAATTGCAGATAACATCAAAATTGTTGCCAGTCTGTCTTCTTTTGGTTGAGCCTCTGAATCATAATTCATTCGAGCTTCTATACTTGCTGGTTTTAGAATGAGTAAATACGCAGAAGCCATAATAGTTATTAGAAAGTGGATAGATAGAAATAAAAACGCTTCTGGCCAATTCAGGGTTAAGGCAGGTAAATATAAAAAAACACCCAACAATGCAGTTTGAAAAAGTATCCCAAATAAAGTTTTTATCCACAACATGATCTTCTCCCAAGTCATGTTAACAAATATTATTGGTTAGTTGTTTTTAACTAAAAACTTTTCAACTGCCTTTGAAAAAATATCATTTTTATCGCCTGCTACCATGTGCGCTGCATTTCTAATTTCTTCAAATTCTGCGTGAGAAACTACTTTTAAGAAATAATCTTTATCTTCCTCTGTTAAGACGTCACTGAGCCCGCCTCTTATTAATAACGTAGGAATATTTAAAAAATTAGCAGCTTTTTCCAAATGGCCAAAATATTCTTTTATATCTTGGCCTTGTCTGCCTTGGAGGAATTTTGGATCCCAATGCCAGTAAAACCTGTCATCCTTTTTTCTTAGGTTTTTATGCAATCCACTTAAGTCTTTTGGTTTTTCTCTATGGGGTAAAAAATCAGATATATAATCCGCAGCTTCCTCTAAAGATGAAAATCCATTTTTGGCAGATCTCATAAATTCTACAATTCTGTCCGAACCATCTTGATTAGGATAAATGCCTATGTCTACCATCGTGAGCGTTTTGCATAAACTTGAATAGTTCGAATCTCCAGCCAAAGATAAGGATGTCATTCCTCCAAGGGAAGCACCAACCAAATTTGCAGGCTTATCATAATATTTAATAATCGAGATCAAATCTTTTTTATGATCATGAATCTTGTAATCTCCTGTTTCTGACCAAAAACTATCTCCATGTCCTCTTAGATCATAAGTAATAACGTGAAAGCCTTTTTTTGAAATATTTTCTGCTGCGTTGTCCCAAGCGAATCTAGTCTGACCACCGCCATGCAAAAAAATTACTATAGGATCGGATTCTTCACCATAGATAGATCCAGCAATATCATTTCCTTCAAAATTTTTGAAAACTTTAAACATCTATGAGTTAGATCCACTGAGTTACAAATTCAGAGGTATCCATTTCAGGAATCTTTTTTTGTTTTCCAGAAGCTGTACCTACATAAAGATATCCGATTACTTTTTGATTTGCTTGTAATTCGAGATACTTCGAAATTTTTTCATTAAGAGCAAAAACTCCGGTTCTCCACATTCCAGCATAATTTAGAGCATTTAACGCAAGTAATATATTTTCCGCAGCAGCCGCAGTAGAGAGCATTTGCTCTATTTCAGGGACTTTTGGATGTGTCTTGATTTCAGAAATTAGAATGACAATCATTGGTGCACGAAAAGGTGCCTCTCTATATTTTTGCAAGGTCTCATCGGTAACATCCTCAATGTTGTCTTTAGCAAAATCTACAAAAATCGATGAAAGTTTTTCTAGACCCTTGCCTGTTACTTGAATAAATCTTGAAGGTCTTTGCCAAGCATGGTCGGGTGCCCTGAGCGCTGCCTGATAAATTAGTTCCATTTCTTTTTCAGAAGGATGGGGTTCAGACAATTCTCTGGGAGAGTTTCTTTTGAGAATATTATTTAGTGCTTCATTCATTATTACTTAATTTTCTTTATATCCTGACATCTTATCCCAAGCTTTGATTTTATTTTTTGAAATACCTGCTTCGATTACATCTGAACGAAATTTTTTATAAGTATAGGGAATAATAAGTTTTCTCGTATTGAAAATAAAAACTGCTATTCCCCATACGTTAAATAAAATACAAATGATTAAAATTTCTACTCTTATTAGATCGGAAAATAATGAAAACATAGCGATTGAAAGATATGTCTCAGGCTTAGTTAAGAACATAGCTATTCCCACTTTTCCCGGAGGCATGATCATCCACAAAAGCATCATTATTAATGCCAGGCCGATAAATAGGAGTTCAATTTCAAATCTAGTGACTGCGCCCTCAATGAGGCCGTTTAAAGCAATGAAACCAAGGAAAAAACAAACAATGGCATGAAATTTATGTTGCATTTTATCTTCCATGAATAAATAAGCATTTAATTTTCCATTGAGTTTTGTCCATGAAGGAAGTTTTCTAAAAAAATCATCAAAAATTTCAAAGATACCCAAGCCTAAATAAACTATTGCTTCAACCCAAAGAACTATTTTTAGAGCGAGTGTTAATTCAAAAAGCTCTGTCGAAGTCACTTATTCTGGAATAAAAGTTTTAACCAAATACAGTGGTGACCAAGACAGGTCCTGAAATGATCATTGCCCATATTGCTTGAATCAATATCACTAGCCAAGAGAAAAGAATCCCCATTTGTCTAAAAATGACATGTCCACCACCAGTTAATGCATAAGCATGCAAAACTCTAGAAAAGACGAATAAATCCCCCAATATGATAATTGCTAAGTCTGGGATCTCGGCAATAATTTCGAGTGCAAACGATAAAGCAAGAAAAATAAGAGCATATTCAATAAAGTTCCCATGTGCTCTTTGAGCAGCCAATAATTCTTCACTATCCCCAGTACCAAGACTAATTTCAGTTTTAAGTCTTTGTCTTACAGTAAGAAAAGATAGAATAATTGCAAAAAGACCGAGAACCCCTGCATAGAATAAACTTATCATTTAAAATTAATTGAAGTTATTGCTGCTGAGCTCAAGGCCTTTGAGATCCCCTTTTTCACGCCATTTTTTCATAAGTTTGAAAAAATTCAGAGCTCCTCCGCCGTAAGGATTGTTCTGTGGAGCCTGCATGGGCTTACCTTCATTATTGTAATAACCTGGGGTGCAACTTTCTTGAAAACTCA
This sequence comes from Gammaproteobacteria bacterium, assembly GCA_002689405.1. Taxonomy (GTDB): domain Bacteria; phylum Pseudomonadota; class Gammaproteobacteria; order Magnimaribacterales; family AG-339-G14; genus MEDG-81. The sequence goes on from NZFZ01000042.1 coordinate 10,629, forward strand.
ACATGTCTCTGGAGTTGTCTATAATAGTTTTTACCCAATTTTCTTCACCTTCTTTTGAAGCTTCAACTAGAGACATATTCTGTTCTCTCATGGATCGTAAAATATATGCAAGGTGGATACTCTGTTCATCGAGAGAGTGAGTATAGTTTGCTGTGAAGCCAGCTTGTTGAGGGCCAAAGAAAAAACTATTTGGGAATCCGCGACTATGCATGCCGTGCATAGTAGAAAGACCATCTTTCCATTTATCCATTATCGAAAGACCTTTTCTGCCGTATATTTCATAACCACTTCTTCTGGTGTAATCGGTACCAACCTCAAAGCCTGTGGCAAATATGATGCAATCAACTTCATATTCTTTACCATCGAAGAAAATACCCTTTTCAGTAATTTTTTCTAGACCCTTGCCTTGTGTATCAACCAAAGTCACATTTTCACGATTGTAAGTATCTAGGTATTCATCGTGAAAACATGGGCGTTTGCAAAATTGGCGATAATAGGGCTTCAAAGATTCTGCTACGTTTGGATCCTTAACAATCTCTTCAGCTCTAGCTCTGATTTGCTCCATTTTTGCAAAATCAACCATTTCAACTTTATTCGAGATATTTTCTTTCCCGACAAAGTTCATGAATTTATCAGCCATATATGGCTTAAGGCCTTTTTTATAAAAATCTTTATTGAATGGTGCAAGAAATGCCCACAAAGCCATTCTGAGTTTAGATGGTCCTGATGCTCTAAACGCTGACAATATAGTTCTAAAAATTTCAGTCCAACCATCATTTACTAAATCTTCTCCACTGAATTCTCCTCCTAAAAATCCTTCAAAGTTAGCTCTTCTTTTTTCGTGCCATCCAGGCTTCATAGAGTTAAACCAGGCTTCATCGGTTTCTCTATTTGCTCTTACATCTATCGATGAAGGAGTTCTTTGAAAAACATAAAGCTCTTTTGCAGATGCTCCTAAATGCGGAATACACTGCACAGCAGTTGCTCCTGTACCAATGATGGCTACTTTTTTATCGGAAAGGTTTTTAAGGTCTCCGTGAGAAGATCCTCCAGTATATTCGTAGTCCCATCGACTAGTGTGAAAAGTATATCCTTTGTAGTCATTAATCCCATCTATTGCAGGCAGCTTTGGCCTGTTCAAAGGTCCATTAGAGTGAACTACAAAATTTGCAGTTATTTCATCGCCTTTGTTGGTTTTAATTGTCCATAATCCAGAATCATCCGACCACTTCGTCTCGGTGACTTCTGTTTGTAAAATTGAGTTTTCGTGAAGGTTAAACTTTTCAGCAATAACACCACAGTACTCTAGAGTCTCGGGAGCATTAGTATATTTTCTTTTGGGGACAAAGCCTGTTTCTTCAAGCAAGGGAAAGTAAATATAAGATTCAATATCACATGAAGCTCCAGGATATCTGTTCCAATACCAAGTCCCTCCAAAATCTCCCCCTTTTTCAATTATTTTGAAATCATCAAATCCGGCTTCTCTAATTCTTGCAGCAGCTAACATTCCACCAAAACCACCACCTATGATTGCAATTTCAGTATGAAGTTTTAAAGATTCCCTTTCTGTCTTTTCTTCAACATATGGATCTTCTACAAAATACGAGAAATCTCCTTTTACTTCTTTATATTGATCGTTGCCATCAGAGCGAAGACGTTTATCTCTTTCCTCTCTATACTTTTGTCTAAGTTTTTCCGGATCAAAATCAAATTTGTCTATATTTGCAGCCATATTAAATTACCCTTTAAAATTAAAAAAAATATAACTTATGACATTCCTCGTGTCAAAAGGTTGTTTTTCTGAAAAGAATTATGCAAGAAAAAGAGGAATAATAGGTTTACGGACAAATATCCTGCCAAAGGGAGAATATATTTGTTCGCTTCAGGAAGGAAGAAAGAAGTTAGGAAAACTCCTGTTAAAAAAACTATTCTGAAAGTATCTGCCAATAAAGCCCTCTTGCAATCCAGCCATAAGGAAACACAATAAGCTGTTGAAACCATAGCTAAAGCAACAACAACGCCTTGGGCTAGGTTCATGTCGCCCAATTCAATAAAAATTGTACTAAGAAGAGAAACAAATATTAGCTGGAAGAAAGCATAGACTTTGGAAACAAAAGTAGAGTCGGGATTGTATTTCTCAAAATTTTGAACATCAAAGTTAGTTTTGGGAGATAGGTGTCTTGAGTCATTTGGAATCCATCTGGTCGGTGCAACCAATACATAAAACTTATCCTTTAAATTCTTTGTGTGAAAGGTCTCTTTAAGCATCTTCACGTAAATATGAAAATTTGCCCAAACGGGATTGAAGGTTTTTAGAGGACCTCTGATGCCATAAATGCAAGTGACTTCATCTTCTTCCTCTTTGAAAGTTCCGAACAATCTGTCCCAAATAATAAATACTCCACCATAATTTTTATCTATGTATTCCTCGTTTTGAGCGTGATGCACTCTGTGATTGGATGGAGAAACGAAAAATAACTCAAACCAGCCTAATTTAGGAACATGTTCTGTGTGAACCCAAAATTGATAAATCAAATTAATGGAAGCTACAGAAACAAAAACATATGAAGGCACACCGATAATAAAAAGCGGGATATAAAAAACCCAAGTGAGAAAGAAGCCTGTACCAGTTTGCCTTAATGCTGTAGATAAATTGTAATCCTCACTTTGATGATGAGCTACGTGAGATGCCCAAAAAATTTGTCTTTCATGACTAATTCTATGAAACCAGTAATAAAAGAAGTCATAAGCAACAAAGGCAATAACCCAAGTAAGAATTGAACTTGAATCCCATCTAGGCAAAGAGAAATAGGTTTCTACGAAGAAAAAAACCGCTCCTCCTAAACCTATTTTCAATGCTGAACTAGTTGACCGAAGAGCTCCCATAAACATGCTAGATAAAGCATCGTTGGCTCGGTAAGTATTATTGTTTTTTAACCAACCATATGAAAGCTCTATCAGGATGGCTAATAAGAAAAACGGAACTGCATACGGAACATAATCCATAAATTCTATAGTTGTTTAATTGCACAAAGCTTGTTGCCGGAGGGATCTCTCAAATAAGCTAAGTACATTTTCATGCCTTCAAATTCTCTTACACCAGGTGCGTCTTCAATAGAAACTCCACCAGCTTCAAGGCCTGCTGCATGCCATTTATCTCCCTGAGCTTCATCTTCTATATTGAATCCAACAGTTGAGCCGTTGCCTGCTGTTGCAGGCTCTCCATCGATAGGCTCTGAAATACAGAAAGTCATTCCCTCTAAAAAATAAAAGTATCGAGTTTGACCAGTAAGATTTGGAACCATTAAACCTGGTTTGGCGCCTAAAACTCCTAAAACATTATCGTAAAATGTTTTGGATTCCTCTATATCATTTGCTCCGACCATAATATGACTAAACATAACTTCTCCGGTAATTTTTTTATTTTTAATAGGGTCTATCGCCAATGACGGTAACCCTTTCAACTCTTCTTACTTGCGGCCAATAGTCTGAGACAGCATAGTGTTGGCAAGCCCTGTTATCCCAAAAAGCAATCGAATCCTTTTTCCAAATAAATCGACACTGGTACTCTGGTATAGCCGCTTGAGCATATAAGAAATCTAGCATAATGGAAGATTCTGTAGCATCCCAGTCTTTTATGTACTGAGTAAAAGCTTTGTTAACATATATAACTTTTTGTTTCGTATCTGGATGAGTTCGTATTACAGGGTGTTCGGGGCTTGGATACTTTTTGTTGAAAGCCTCTATTTCAGCGTCGCTTTTTCCTTGTTTGATTAATCTTTGTCTAAAGCCAGCAAAATCGTGAACAGCGATTGCTCCTTCTAATTTTTTTTTCACTTCTTCTGGCAGTCCATCATAGGCCAAGCACATGTCCGAGAATAAAGTATCGCCTCCTACCTCAGGACCTTCGATCATGCGCAGAATAGATCCCAACGATGGCTCTTCTCTCCAAGTAACATCAGAGTGCCATGTATTTTCTCTACCTCTGCTCTTTTCGTTGTGAGTTATGCTGAGAACCTCTGGGTATCCTTCTTTATGAGGGGCAAAAGGATGAACTTCCAGTTCTCCAAAGTTTTTTGCGAACCTTAAATGTTCCTCGGTAGCGAGATTTTGTTCGCGAAAGAAAATTACTTTATAGGTCAGAAGGGCTTGGTAGATTGATTGATAGGTTTTTTTATCTAGATCTTGTCTTAAATCGATATCCAAAAGCTCTGCTCCAATATTTGGAGACAAACGATTTACCTTGAAAGGTAAATCTTGGAGTTCAAAGTCTTCAACGCTTAAAACTTTCATTAAATATAGATTAAGAAATTTAGAGCATTTTTACAACTATCCAAATAATTGAAAAAATTTAAGATCTTATTCGTTCAACAATGAGCCCAAAGAGCAATAAGAAAACAAAAAGAGCTAGCCTTAAATCAGTTATAAATGGAGTTTCGACAGGAATAGCTATGGTCTTGTCTAACGCCTCAACTTTATATTCGTGTCTTTCATCAAAAACAGGATTCAACCCAATTTCAAACAAGTCCCTTCTGCTTCTGTATCTAAATATAGCAACTATGTCCCACTTCTCCATTCCTTGAGCGGCGACTATATCTAGTGCAGGATTTAAAACATTAGCAAAAAATACTGGATGCGAGGCTCTTTTAAACTGTTGTGGCCACATATATTCCATATAGTGCATCTGTAGATCTAATGAAGTTGCTCCCTCTCCAGTGGCTTCCATTGTTCGTGGTGATTCATTCCTATCTAGAAAGTTCACCATATAAAAGTCTTTGCCATCATCCTCACTCATGAACTTGAACGCGGTTTCCCATTGCTCAGAATCTCTTCTATCAGAATTACTTTCCTCGAAGATTTTTTTGTAGGTTTCAATCTCCTGATCTGTAAGAGGGCCGGATAAGTTCGTATACCAGAGAAAAAAAACTGTATAAATAACTACGATGGGAAGCCAAAGCTTAATATTGAATTTCATTACACCCCCTTAGTCTTTTAAAAACATTACCATTTTATGTCTTTTAGGTCTGCGATTTTTAAATTCTGCAATCGAAGTTTCTTTAAAGTTTGAATTGCTTCCTCCAGAAAAACTTTTTCCTAAAATATATGCTTTGCTGTAGCCGCAATCTTGTAAAATTTTTATTGAAGCCAGGCAGTTGGTTAAATTCCTTGTCATCTCCATTTCCAAAGAAACTACTGGAGAATCAGAAATGAGAATTTCTTTAGCGCCTCTCAAGGCAGCTTCTTCATGACCTTCTATATCTATTTTTAAGTAAGATATTTTGCCTAAATTATTCTCAAACTTAAAATTGTCAAGTTTCTCAACCTCAAAGATCTCATTAGAATCTAAATCATCTGTAATTCTGCCTGAGCTAAGATTTCCCTTATCTACAAAAGCTTTTAAAGCTTCGTTTGTATCGGACAGCCCTAAATTAAGAGGCTTAACATTCTCCACTGATGAAGCATTAATCTCTAAAAGCTTAAAAACTTCTTTATTTGGTTCGAAAGAGAAAACCCTCTCGAAGATTCTTGAAAAGAATAATGAATGATTACCGATGTTAGCTCCTGCGTCTATGCAAATCTTTTTATCTAATTGCATTGAAGAAAAAAACTTTTCTAGTGCGTAAAGCTCTCGTTTCTCAAACCACCCATCTAAAATGATTTTTTGGGTTATGTAATCATTTGCATAAGTAGCAATAGGTAAATTGATTAAAGAACTTTTCTTTGCAGCACGTTTTATTGCTCTTGAGAGAATAAATCTAATAAGTAGATTCATGATGATTTCTAAGTTTCTTTTTCTTATTGTGCATTAGTTTTTGTTTGCCAAAATTTAAGCATCTTTAAAGTTGTATCGTCTTTTGCAAAAAAATGATGATACAGAGCTGCACCAATGTGGATGATAATTAATAGTATGATTGCATTTGTACAAAACTCATGAAAACCTCTAATTAGATGAAAGGTGCTTTGATTGTGAAGTGCAAAAGCCAAATCAATACCAAAAACTATTATTGGATCTGACGCAAAGCTCGCCATAGATATTCCAGTTATTATGAGACCTGCCATAAGGAAATATAAAGAATAATGTCCTAATTTTGCAGAAACTACCTGCCAGGCAGGCATCGTTGATGGAAGTTTCGGCGCTCCATAAACATATCGTAATACTACTCTCAAGAGAAATAGAAAAGTAACGATCATGCCAGCTGTTGCATGATCAGCTCGTGATTCGAGCCTATCCCATAACTCCATATTGCCACCGAACTTTTGGGCGACGTTAAGATCCAACATGATAATGATTGCCATAAGCCAATGAATTATTTTCTGTGTCCTTAAGTAATCGATAGTCATAAATTATTAATTAAAAAATCTTCTTATATTCATATGAGAATGCGTTGAGATCTTTTGAAGTATTCTAGTCCAGTGAATATTGTTTTGCTTCATAAAAATTTAAGAATTTCCGATAATTCTGCTTTGTATCACGGATGTAAATCTGACAAATCTTTAGTCATATACTCATACGATAAAGGTTATTGGAGTAACAACGGAAGATCAGAAAGACAATTTCAATTTTGTCTTGACTGTTTAGGTGAGTTAGATGAAAAACTCAATAAACTAAATAGAGATTTGTTCATCTTTGAGGGCGACCTTAATGAACTTGCTTTATGGATAGACAAAAACTTTCCTCAGTCTAAGATTTTTTTGAATCAATCAACCGACATTCATTATCACAGAAATATTAAAGCGAAGTTCATTAGCAAGTTTGAAGACTCCGGTAGATTGTATGAATTTGAAGATTTTGGAATTCAAACAGAAAATCATAACAGAGATGATTGGTCTTCTAATTGGCATAAAATAATGACTCAGAAGATATTGCCACCTCCACAAATTAACCATTCCTCAAAAGTTAAGCCCAAAGATTTATTAAATTTTAGAGCATTTAGAAAAAAGCTATCTTTTGCGGATTCAAAAATTAATAAATATCAGCGTGGTGGCGAAGATCAAGCAAAAAAACTTCTTTCATCTTTTTTAGAAAAGCGAATGGATGGATATTCTATAAAAATGTCCAGTCCCGTTGAAGCTGAACATTCTTGTTCTAGATTATCTCCACACATATCGTTTGGAACAATATCATTAAGAACTATTTTTCAAGAAGTTCAGAAAAATATGAATAGCTCCATTTTCAGGAAAGACCTCTACTCATTTAAAAAAAGACTTCACTGGCATTGTCATTTTATTCAAAAGCTTGAAACTGAGCCTGAATTAGAATTTAAATCCATGCATCCAATGTGTGACTCTTTGAGAGAGGAAGAGAATGATGAACTCATAGAGAAATGGATTGCAGGAGAAACTGGTTTTCCATTTTTAGACGCTTGCATGGTTTTCTTGAAAGAAAAAGGTTGGATTAATTTTAGAATGCGAGCAATGATTATGTCTTTTGCCTCTTATAACTTATGGCAGCCTTGGCAAAAAACTTCGCCTCGTCTTGCTGAACTTTTTGTAGATTACGAACCAGGCATACACATATGCCAAGTGCAAATGCAAAGCGGCGTAACGGGTATCAATCTCCCAAGAATATATTCAGTCTTAAAACAAAGTAGCGACCAAGATCCATCTGCGAAGTGGATTAAAGGCCAAATTAATTCTTTAAAAAATATAAAGCCGAAAAACATTCACGAAGCAGAATTAAATGAGATCTATCATGAAAAAATAGTAGACCTTAAAGCTTCGGCAAAAAAAGCTCGAGAGACAATTTGGTCGGTAAGAAAAGGTTCTAACTTCAAGAAAATTGCTAAAGACGTTTACCTGAAACACGGCAGCAGACTCAGAAGAGCTTAGTCTTTAGTCTAAGTCAATTGCATATTTCTTAAGAATCTCTAAATCAATAATTTTTACAGACTTTCTATTTGTTCTTCTTAAAAAGATTTTAGGGGCCTTATCGTTCTCATAAGCTTCTTTCCAACGTTCTGCACAAACGCACCAGTGATCACCCTCCTTTAGACCTGGAAAATTAAATTCTTCTCTTGGCGTAGAAAGATCATTGCCTCTTGATTTAGAAAATTCTAGAAAATCATCTGTAATGTATGCACAAACAACATGCAAGCCCTGATCCAAATTGTCAGTGTGACAAAATCCATCACGAAAAAATCCAGTAATAGGATTTGAACAACATTCTTCTATTTCTTCTTCAAAAACATTGAATTGTTTTTCCATTTTAGGTGACCACCAAAATTATAAGACAAAGCACTAAAGTGGATAAAGTAAGTATTACACTCAATAAGTGAAGATACTTAAAACTTTTATCTCTTCCATCATCCCTTGCTTTGTTTGTGGCCGGAACAATCCAATAAGAAATACTCATTAATAAAAAAGAAACAAAAAAAAGTATTTGAAGCGAAAGACGATCACCAATAACCGATAAGACTAAGCCTATGAGGCTAAGAACAGCCACATTTAAAAATAATTTTGGGAAAATAGCTCTTAAAAAAGGTCCAGCTTGTTCCTCAGAATACACTTTAAAAATAGTGGGAGCATTCAAAGCTGCTTGAAATAAAATCATTCCAGCCATTAGCCCTGCAATAAAAATATATAAATTGTTCATAAAATTATTCTTCTGTCAGTGATTTTGCCCATAAAGAAACACTTGGAACTTCTTGGGCGTCGAAAATAAATTCTTGGCCAGGACCAATATTTGTATCGACTAAAAGTTTTCTATTGTCTTTCCATTTTAGACGGTTTAAAAAAATTTTACTCTTCTTCTTAGCAGGATTAGCAAAATATTTCTTGGGAAACTGCCACATAGATTTCGTATGGTTAGGAGCGCTAAGCACTAGTTTTTTAGAAAATTTTTTAAATAAGCCAAAATTTTTTCTTGATACATAAATTGTATTGTTTTTATATTTTCGATATTTTGGATCGTGTGGATGTGAAAGATTATTTTTTTTTAAAAAATTTGAAATCTCTTTATCACCTTCCAAGATTTCTTCAATTTGTAACCAACCAAAAATTTTATGGATATCAATTTTTGGATTTTCTGTTTTTTTAAACCAGCCAAAAAATAAAAAAAGATCNCCTATNCCTACACCATTATTTTTNAGNTCAGATTGTGCGCTACCCGCCTGNCCAAAAAGTCCAATTTTGTCATTAAGNGCGGGATCATAATGGCAAAANTCTTNNGAANTAACCTNTGTNGCTGAAACTTCCTTCAAAGCTTGAGTTCCANTNATNCCATTGAATTTAAGCTCATGATATTTTTTTGGAGATTTTCCATTTTGAGGAATAGGAAGAGAGAAAATATCNNCATTNTTAAATATNGGNGAAGGTCTNCCTCCATATTTTGAATCAAATCCTTTTCTGCTTAAAATAACTCTTTTCATAAGATNATTTGTAACTATGGCCAAAGCTTTTCTTTTTCACAACCCTAGATGCAGCAAGTCTAGACAAGCCCTAAANCTCCTTGANCAAGAAAAAGAAAATTTTGAGGTTTTCATGTANCTTGATGAGAAGATCGAAAAAGATTTTTTGAANGAAATAATTCANAAACTNGGTATCAGCCCAAGAGATCTTTTGAGGACAGGAGAATCTGCATATAAAGAGAATAATTTAAAAGATTCTAATATTTCAGANGAAGAAATCATTAATTTAATGATTGANTATCCNAAGCTCATTGAAAGACCAATTTATGTAAAAGGGTCTAAAGCTATAGTTGGCAGNCCGCCAGAAAATGTTTTGANNATTATNTAATTAATCTCTCAAAAGTTTTTTAGGTTTAAAAATATTTGTTAGTCCTATACCAACTAAAATACACAAAGAGCCCANTATNACCTTCTGATCTATNGTCTCATTTAAAAANATTGCNCCCCAGAAAATTCCNGTTATGGGTACCAAGAAAATTATCGAAGAGGCTTGAACNGGNGANGATCTTTGTAACAAAACAACGTANGCAATAAATGAGATNCCTGTTGAAACCAGCCCAAGGAATAAGGTTGCTAAATAAGTTTTTAGTGACAGATCAAATGAAAAAGATTGTGGCTCNGACAGAAATAATGGAATTGAAAAAACAAANCCTGACAGCATNGTTGCAGAAGCAAGAGCTGATGAATTTATATGGTTCAATTTAAATAAGACATTGTTTGAATATGCATAACAAAAAGCTCCAATTAGGCATAAAGTTACTGGGAAAAAAACTACTCTAATTTCATCAAGTCCTATAAAAATTAAGAGTCCAATAAAGCCTGCTAGAAGACCAATTACTTGGAGGAAGGTNGTNTTTTGTCTAAAAAGTAAGATTGCAATNATTAGTGCAAATAANGGTGANGTNCCATTTAATATAGAAAGCNTNCCNGCAGTAAGCTCTTGAGCAGACCAAGCAAAAAGAAAGAAAGGNAAGGCGGCATTTATNATTCCNAGCAAAATCAAAGANGGGATCACTTTNGACATCTTTAAAAATTCTTCCTTATTAANAAACAAAGGTCCTAATAGAAGAGCAGCAAGTAAAAGCCTTATTGATACTAAGTGAGAAGGAGAAANTTCTTCTACTACTAAGCGTGTAAACATAAAAGAAGCNCCCCAACTAAGGCTCACAAATAAAACTAGCAGCCAATTGATAATTGTNGTCTTCATGATTNCCTAAGCTTTTCTGAACTAATTCAAAGCTTCTTTTTCGTGAGTGGTTGGTGGGCCAAAAAAATGGTCTATAGCTTGTCTCAAGCTTGAAGCTTTTTTCATATCAAGAAATATTTTATTCCAGCCCATGAATGTTATTTTAATTGGGTTAAAGGTATTTACATTATTTACAAGACCGTAATTCACAGGACTTTCTTCAGGCTGAAAAGTACCAAACAAGCGGTCCCAAATAATAAGTAAGTTTCCATAATTTTTATCTATGTATTCTGGGTTTGAGCCATGATGAACTCTATGGTGAGAAGGAGTATTAAAAAGCCATTCTAGGGGCCCTAACTTGCCAATAATTTGGGTATGCCCCACTACNCCCCATAAAGTACTTATGACTCCTGCTACTGCAATCATTAAGGGGTCTAAGCCTAAAATTGGTAACACCATAAAAAAAGGTACTTTTGAAATCGGGCCAAACCAAGCTTGTCTGAAGGAAACTGCAAAATTCATTTCTTCGCTGGAATGATGACTCATATGAATTGCCCAAAGAAATCTAACCCGATGAGAAAGCCTATGGTAAATATAAAATACTAAGTCTATTAAAACGAAAGTTAAGATCCATAAAACCCAATTTGGCAAGATGGTTACTAAATCAACAATTCGAAACTGATATAAAAAGAAATGAAACCCAACAATNGATCCTTTGATGGCAAATCCCATTAAGATATTTCCAAAGAGAAGTCCTGAGGTACACCAAGTATCGCCAGAGTTATAGTAATTCTTACTTTGCCAGTTTGAAATCAAGACCTCAAATAAAATNAGNGCCAATATGATNGGAACGCCAAAGGCATAAACATCTGTGATGGTGAGTTCTGTCATTTTTCGAAACATTATATAGCCAGTTAAATCAATATTCTTGTTTTCTAAAAACNTCTGGTTTAAATTGCCCCATCTAAAAAAGGAAACCAATGAAAATAGTCGTCGATAGCNTGATAAGCAAACTTTANGAATCAGAAATTCTNAAGCTTGATCCTAATATGGAGATTATTGTGCTGAACCCTGAGGATCAGACAAATCCTGCTTGGGGAGATGTTCCAGAAGTTGATGCNTTATTTTTATCTTATCAATTTCTCTTTGCGGTGCGAGACCACAAACATCTTTTCGAGCCTATGTTGGAAGTTGCGAAGAAAGCCAAATTCATNCAAAGCGGATATTCNGGNATGGATGATCCTTTTTTACAAGCAGTCNTGAAAGAAACNAANGCAATTGTTGCAAATGCAAGCAGCATATATGGCAAACCGATGGCCAATTACGTTTTAGCGCAAATGTTGAGATGGAANAAGAGAATTGATCTTCATATTGAACTTCAAAAAGAAAAAAAATGGATGCCAAATGGAGGAGACGGAGAATTAACGAATAAAAATTTACTCATTTATGGATATGGGGGCATAGGAAAAGAAATTGCTCGAATTGCAAAGTCATTTGAAATGAACGTTACTGGTATTAGAAGGTCGCCTGTTACTTGTGAATTTGCTGACGAAGTCAAAACTCCAGAAGATTTAATGGATATGTTGCCTTTTGCAGATTTTCTGGTCACGGTTTTGCCGGATAGCGAACATACAAGAAATGTAATTGACAAAAAAGTTTTCCAACAAATGAATCCGCAAAGTATGTTTATTAATGTCGGTCGAGGCAGTGCTGTAAATGAAACAGATCTTGCAGAAGCATTAAATACTGATGAAATTGCTGCTGCTGCGTTGGATACCACAAAAAAAGAACCTCTAGAGAAAGACTCTCCCCTTTGGGAGGCAAAAAATTGTTACATTACTCCTCACGATTCAGCTCACTCTTTAATGTCTCTACCGAGATCGTTTAATCTTTTTCTTGAAAATGTCGCTAACCTAAAAGACGGAAAACCGATAAAAAATCTATTTGAGCTTTAAATCATGAAAACAAATCTTCTTGGCATGTCATTAGATGCCATGGAAAAATTTTTCGTATCCTTGGGAGAAAAGCCTTATCGAGCAAGGCAAGTTTTTCAATGGATTCATCAAAAAGGAGTCTCAAACTTTGATGAGATGAGCAATCTGTCAAAGGACCTAAAATGTATTTTAGAAGAAAAAACAGAAATTAAGCCTCCAGAAATTGTTTATGAGAAAGATTCCAAAGATGGCACTCGTAAATGGGTTTTAAGCGTTGGAGAAGGTGATTTAGTTGAGATGGTCTTAATTCCTGAGGGTAAAAGAGCTACTTTATGTGTTTCCTCTCAAGTGGGCTGCGCTGTTGACTGTAGTTTTTGTGCTACTGGAAAACAGGGCTTTTCAAGAAACCTATCGACTGCAGAAATCATCGGACAAGTTTGGGTAGCAGAAAATTCTTTTGGAATACCGAGAGATCACGGTTCAAAGAATGTAACAAATGTTGTGATGATGGGTATGGGAGAGCCTTTGCTAAATTTCGAACCAGTAACTGAAGCTATGAACTTGATGATGCACGATAAAGCGTATGGACTTTCCAAAAGAAAGGTTACTTTAAGTACCTCTGGATTAGTGCCAATGATAGATAAGCTTTCGGAAGTAACCGATGCAGCATTAACCATCTCCCTGCATGCTCCCAATGACAAGTTACGTAATGATTTGGTGCCCTTAAACAAAAAATATCCAATTAAAAAGCTATTGGATGCAGTTACGCGTTACGTTGAAAAATGTGGCGATCAAAGAAAAACTACCATGGAATACATTTTAATAAATAAAGTAAACGACTCTTTAGACAACGCGAAAGAATTAGCAGAAATATTAAGAGATATTCCAAGCAAGATTAATTTGATTCCCTTCAATCCATTTCCTGGAACAGANTACAAAAGACCTTCAAATATGCGGGTGGATACTTTCAAAAAAGTTCTTCAAAAACAAGGTTATATCACGACTGTTAGAACCACTAGAGGAGAGGACATCATGGCAGCATGTGGTCAGCTGGTTGGAAAAGTAAATGATAAAACCAGACGAAAAGAGAGATCTCAAAACAAAGGAAAGCGAATTTCTACTAAGTTAATTGGTTAGATTATCTGAAGATTTTTTTAGACGATTTCTACGAAAGATAAAAAATGCCGCGGGTATGCCAACAATATAAAGTATTCCCACCACAGATAGAAACTGCCATAAAAAATTTATCATAAGTAAAACTAAAACTACGAAACCGACAAAAAACCTTAGGAAAAACTTCCTGTTTACAGAGATGTTTAATTCTTTAAATGAAAATGTTGGAATTTTGCTGACCATCAGTAAGCCAACCAGGCTCGTATATATTGCAACCACTTCAGGGTTATCTATACCCCAATTGAAACCGAGGAAAGAATGAATCAAGGGTAGCAAAATCAGCCCTGCGCCTGATGGAGTTGGTACTCCTAGAAAATAACCTTGTTTTTGAGCATCCTCAGTTGGTGGCAAGTTTAAATTGAATATAGCAAGCCTTAAACAAGCAAAAACAATAAAGGCAGTAACAGCAAGATATCCCCAAATAGCCAATTCTTCGAGAATTCCAAAATAAACTAAAATTCCAGGAGCCACTCCAAAACTCAAAAAATCAGCCAATGAGTCAAGCTCTGCTCCCAAATCAGATTGAGTTTTTAGGAGCCTGGAAAATAATCCGTCTAAGACATCGCAAATTGCTGCAATAAGAATGCACACAACTGCAGCTTTAAAATCTTCTAAAACTGCAAACCTTATAGAGCTGAGGCCAAAACAAAGTCCGGTTAAAGTGATTAAGTTTGGAATAAAATTCTTGATGCTTCTTTCAGACATGATTATTAACTCGCAATAATGGTCTCTCCAGCAGTGACCTTTTGTCCCAGTTCTACTTTTGCATCGTAATTGGAAGGAAGATAGACATCAACACGAGAACCAAACCTAATCAGACCAAATCTTTCGCCAAGCTTCAGAAAATCAAAAAGGTTTACAAAAGAAAGGATTCTTCTTGCAATGAGCCCTGCTATTTGAACCACAATGATTTCTTCATTTTTATTATTTTCTAGCACGAGAATATTACGCTCATTGTGTTCGCTTGCTTTGTCCAAGCTGGCATTTATAAATTTTCCAGGAACATAGATTATGTCTTTGATGTTGCCTGCTACTGGTGCTCTGTTTACGTGGACATTGAAAACATTCATAAAAACCGAAATTTTTAATAATTCTTCAGAGCTTTTTACCTCTTTGGGCGGAAGAGTTTTTTCTATTTTGCAGATAACGCCATCTGCAGGAGAAATAATGCCTGTTTCAGATGATGGAACCACTCTTTCTGGGTCCCTAAAAAACCACAAAACGAAAATCGTTAAAAGAAAGCCTAGAACTCCCAGAGGAAGGTAAAAAAAGCCCAATAGAGAAGAAAGTAAAATAAAGATCAAAAAGAATTTATAACCCTCAGGGTGAACGCGCTCAAGAGACGTCCAAAAAATAACAACACCCAGGCAAGAAATAAGGAGGCTTTGTAAACCAGAAAAAGCAACCAAGCCAATTAGCTCGGCTACTAAGCTTGAGGTCGCTCCAGCAGCAACAAAAAGCAGTCCAAAAAACATCAATAATTTTCTTAAAATTCTCATCGGAGAGGAATTATACATATCTAAAATGTTTTGAATAAATTTCTCTATGTTTTAGATTCAATAAGATTACAATAGCGCTTCAAAATGCAAACTGATTTCCATGCAAAAAAAATTAATACTCCTTATCTTATTTTCCAGTCTACTAATGTCTGACGAGAGATTTAAAAATACCAACAATATGCCAAATTTAAAAAGTTTTGGAGACTTTTTGAAATGGAGTTTTAATAGAAAAAGACCAACTCCAATAAAAATAGAGTCGTCAGATGAATGGAAAAACTTTTCTGATTACGAGAAAAACTATTTAATTTGGATCGGGCACTCCACTTTTTTAAT
>NZFZ01000043.1 GCA_002689405.1 Gammaproteobacteria bacterium
TATCAAANGCAGAAGAAGTAGNTGAAGACGNCATTGAAGAAGTCAAAGAAGCNGCTGAAAAAGTCGAAGAAGTTGTNGAAGANGTNGTTGAGGANGTGGTTGAGAANGCTGAGGAGATTGTTGAAGCTGCTGAGGAAGTCGTTGAGGATGTTGTTGAAAAAGCAGAAGAAGTAGNTGAAGACGNCATTGAAGAAGTCAAAGAAGCNGCTGAAAAAGTCGAAGAAGTTGTAGAAGAAGTNGTTGAAGAGGCAAAAGAAAAAGCAAAAGGAGTTTTTGCNAAAGTTAAGAATGTTTTTAAGTCAGATAAGAAAAAGTAAGACATATGAGAAGACAAAAAGATAACAAAAGAAGAAANCANAATCAGGATAACTTTCTNAAGCCTAAAAGAGCTTGTCAATTCAC
Source organism: Gammaproteobacteria bacterium (assembly GCA_002689405.1). GTDB lineage: Bacteria > Pseudomonadota > Gammaproteobacteria > Magnimaribacterales > AG-339-G14 > MEDG-81. The sequence continues at coordinate 403 of NZFZ01000043.1, forward strand.
NGCNGCNGGNGTNGATGAAATNGATTATAAAGATGTTGAGCTTTTAAAAAAATTCATAACAGAAACAGGAAAGATTATTCCAGCACGTATGACCGGTACAAGTGCAAAGTATCAACGCCAACTTACNAGAGCCATCAAAAGAGCAAGNCTTTTGGCATTATTACCTTTTACAGATAGTCATTAAAAGNATGAAGTTAATTCTACAAGAAAGCATNACTGGATTAGGAAANCCTGGAGACTTNGTCCAAGTTAAATCAGGTTATGGTAGAAATTATCTTTTACCCTCNGGCAAAGCGATTATTGCCAATGAAGAAAATATGAAGGTTTATGAAGCNAAACAAGAAGAATTNAAACTTCAGGAAGAAAAAAGGCTAGAAAGNGCAAAAGAGATTTTTGAAAAAATAAATGAATTTTCCGTCTCCCAAAATGTAGCNATTTCTGAGGAAGGNACAATGTATGGCTCAGTNGGAACAAAAGAGATTTCAGAACTTTTAGANGCAAATGATTTCCAAATTGAAAGAAGTGCAGTCAGACTCCCNGAGGGTTCGCTNAAAGAACTTGGAAATTATGTGATTGATATCGAATTGCATCCTGAAGTTGTAGCNAAAATTAATCTCGAACTTAAACCCGAAGAATCTTAAAATCTAATTGTCTTCATTCTTTAGTAGTGGGAGAATATCAGCCCTGCTATGAGAAAAGAAAACGACTTACCATCATCTATTGANGCCGAAAAAGCTGTTCTNGGAAGCATTATTTTAGAACCAACGCTNTGGGATTCATTNTCTGTAGAAGTTGATGAAAGTGATTTTATTGCCANCGAACATAAGTTAATTTATCGAGGCATCAAAAAACTGATTGANCTTGGATCNGAGATNGANACTGTTACTTTGATTGAATCTCTTTCAAANGATANNGATCTTTCATCTCTTTCTAATTTTGATCGAGTGAGTTATGTGAAAAATTTGGTNTCTGAAACACCAGGTACAGCTAACTTTGTTAATTATACAAACATCATTAAACAGTCTTCTTCNCTTAGGAAATTAATATCAACTGCAGCTGATATNTCTTCTTTGGCAAANGAAGCAGATACTTTTGAAAGCGAAAGCGCTTTAAGTGANGCTGAAGATAAANTAATAAAACTCAGAGACTCAATTCAAAGAAGTTCTGGTCCAATGCTAGCTAAAGATTTGATAAAACCNGTTTACGACAAGATAGATGAGACCATNAGATCTGATGGAGATTTGGTTGGGATAAGCACAGGNTTTAGAGATTTGGATAAGCTCACAATGGGCTTACAACAAGGAGATTTATTCATTATTGCAGGTCGACCNAGTATGGGAAAGACTGCTTTTGCNCTNAGCATTGCNGGACAATTGGTAAATGATGGCATACCNTCAGTGCTTTTTAGTTTGGAAATGTCAGCAAGATCNATTATGTACAGGNTGATATCCTTGCTAGGAAAAATAGAATTAAAAAAACTATTCGAAGCAAAAAATCTTTCTGATAATGATTTTAATGAGATAGAGAACTCTCTTTCTTTATTGAGNAGATCTAANTTTTTTATTGATGANACATCTTCATTATCTCCATCNGAAATTCTCTCTNGATCAAGAAAGCTTAAAAGAGAAAATCCCGATTTAGGTCTGATCATCATCGATTACATGCANTTGATGNAAGCTGATACTAAAAATGATAATCGTGTTTCAGAAATGAGTGAAATTTCAAGNTCTTTAAAAGCTNTNGCAAAAGAAATTGATGTCCCGGTAATAGCTTTATCTCAATTGAATAGAGCNCCTGAAACNAGGACAGGNAAAAGACCNGTTCTTGCTGACCTAAANGATTCTGGAGCGATTGAGCAAGATGCTGATATTGTGACTTTTGTTTTTCGTGCAGAAAAATANGAACAAGATCTTGAAAATAAAGGGCTTGCAATNATTGANGTAGCNAAACATAGAAATGGGCCTACAGGTNCAGTGAAATTGCATTTTTCAGATAAATATACAAAGTTCCAAGATCTTGCCNCNGACGATCCAGCNCTAAGAAATCCAGATTTTTCAGAAGAAGATTNAATTGAATCGTCCAACANTTGTAGAGATNGATNTAAAGNCTTTGGATTTTAATCTTAAAAGNCTTAAGAGCTCTGTNCACTCTGCTAAATTTTTTCCAGTNGTAAAAGCTGATGCATATGGNCACGGCATAGATAAAATTANGAAACATATCCAAAGCAAAGTTGATGGATTTTGTGTTGCAACGTCTGAAGAGGCCNTANATCTTCGNTCAAAATCAAAAAAACCTATTTTAGATTTGGAAGGGCCTTACGATTTAGCCGATATGAAGGCTCTTCTCAAAAATNATATAGAGTTTGTTATNCACTCCAGCAGGCAGCTTAATTTTTTAAAGCAAATTAAGAAANTNAAAGAAANTCATCCNNTATGGCTNAAATTTGACTCAGGAATGAANAGACTNGGCTTTTCAATTGAAGATTCTTCAATAATTTTTGAAGAAGTTTCNAAAAAAACNAANCAAATAGTTTTNATGAGTCATTTTTATTCATTTAAAGGNAATGCAAAACAACTAAANAAATTTAAGGATCTTGAGAAAAGATGNTCATNAGATGAAATTTCTGTAAAGAAAAGCCTATGCAATTCTGGNGGTATGATTAATTATCCTGCTTCGCAGAAAGATATTGTNAGACCNGGGATAAGCATNTTTGGNAGTANATCAAACTTAAAAGATAAAAACATNAAGCTTNAATCTGTAATGACTTTGAAATCAAAGTTCATATCTTTAAAANAAATNGAAAAAGGAGAAAAGGTTGGTTANGAAGGGACTTGGCANGCNAAAAAGCGAACTAAAATAGGTATTTTGCCAGTAGGNTACGGNGATGGNTATCCAATAAACTTGAGCAATTGTGGNAAAGTATTNATTANAGGAAAATTAGCGCCAGTAATTGGTAAAGTCTCAATGGANATGGTTGNAATTGATTTATCCAATATAAGTAAAATTAGTTATAAGGATGAAGTTATTNTATGGGGTAAAGGCCATGAAGTAGACACAGTGGCTAAATATGCTAATAATAGTTCNTACACGTTAATGACTGGANTAACAANTCGCGTNAAAAAGGTATATAAGTTATGAAAATTAAAGTTTTAAAAGAAACNCCAAGAAACATNAAAGAGTTTCCTGTTGAAAACGAATACAACCTTTCTAAGGAAGAAGTCACTGATATAGCTGAGATTTTTAGTACTCCCTTAACAGGCTCTTACAANTGGGACTATACGGTTCAAGATAATAGAATCAAAAGACTTTACGAACTTGGAAAAGATCTNAATTGGAATGCAGAAAAAGANATNGATTGGGACAGACCTTTNCCNGAAAGAGGAGATNCACCTCCTCCTATATTTTGGGACGATTACGANCCNTATCAAAAGCTNTCCACAGAAGATAAATTCACTTTCATGAGTCATAGAGGAGCTTGGTCTTTAAGCCAATTTTTGCATGGCGAACAAGGAGCTTTGTTAGTAGCATCGCAACTCGTATCTTGTGCTCCAACTTTCAATGCAAAGCTTTATGCTGCATCTCAAACCTTTGATGAAGCAAGACATGTTGAAGCATTTAATAAATACATCCAATCTAGAGTTGGAATTATGTATCCTGTAGGAACAGGTCTTAAGTCTTTACTTGATAAAATTTTGACTGACCCAAGATGGGACCTCAAATTCATCGGGATGCAAATAATCATAGAAGGGCTTGCTCTTGCTGCTTTTAATCTTGCGAGACAAGGTACTTTTGATCCTGTTTTTAAAGATATGCTTTACTTAATCATTAGGGATGAGGCAAGACACGTGACGTTTGGTGTAAATTATTTAGAGGAGTTTGTTAAAACCCTTTCTGATGAAGAAAGAGAGGAAAGAGCTCAATTTGCTTATGAGGCTTGTGTTGTGATGAGAGGTAGATTGATGTCTTCAGAAGTATATGAACATTTTGGATGGGATGTGGAAGATGCCATTGCTTTTCAAAGTAAGTCCGATGTTACCAACAACTTCCAACACTTGTTGTTTACAAGAGTCGTACCTAACTTAGCAAGAATTGGTTTATTAACCGATAAAGTCAAACCTTTGTATGACGAACTGGGTGTTTTGGATTATCAAGACTGGCCAACGGATGGAGAAATTGATTGGGCTTCTCTTTCAAGGCCGCTGGATCAATCGGAAGAAGTAGAAGAAGGTCAGTTTATATCCATCTAATTTATCTCTGATAAAGTTTTCTAAATAGCTTTAGACTATTCTGATATACTAATGAACCATCTTGTATGAAAAAGATGGCTTCAAAAAATCCTAAATTCTTATTTGTAACTGGTGGAGTCGTCTCTTCTATCGGCAAAGGTATTCTTTCAGCTTCACTAGGCTCTCTTTTAGAGAGTAGAGGGTTAAAAGTTACAGTGATGAAGCTAGATCCATACATAAACCTTGATCCTGGCACAATGAGTCCTTTTCAACATGGCGAGGTTTTTGTTACAGAAGATGGTTCTGAAACCGATCTCGATCTTGGACATTATGAAAGATATTTGAACTCTAAAATGTCGCATAAAAATAATTTTACTGCAGGTCAAGTGTATGAAGATGTTCTTAAAAGAGAAAGAAAGGGAGAATTTTTAGGTTCAACCGTGCAAGTAATTCCTCATATCACCGATGAGATTAAAAAAAGAATTGCCTATGGCGCAGGCGATAATGACATCGCAATTATAGAAATTGGTGGAACCGTTGGCGATATTGAGTCACAACCTTTTTTAGAAGCAATTAGGCAAATGAAACTTGAGTTGGGATCTGAAAGGACACTATTTACACACTTAACTTTCGTTCCTTATTTAGCATCATCAGGAGAAACTAAAACAAAACCAACTCAACATTCCGTGAAAAGTCTGTTATCTCATGGTCTGCAAGCAGATATTTTAATTTGTCGATCAGAACAAAATCTTTCAAAAGCAGATTGTAGAAAAATTGCTTTGTTTACCAACGTAAATGAAGATTGTGTTTTTACATTACCTGATGTGCCATCAATATACGCAATCCCTGTAATGATGAATAAACAAGGCTTAGATCAGCAAATAGTAGAAAAACTAAAATTAAAGTGTTCTAAGCCAAAACTTAATGATTGGAAAAGGGTTACTAAACTTGAATCAGAGCAAAAAGGAGAGACTAAAATTGCGATGGTAGGTAAATATACTGAATTGGTAGATTCATATAAATCAGTAAATGAAGCTTTAATTCATGCGGGCATCCACAATAAGACAANCGTAAAAATTGAGCATATAGATTCNGAAAGATTCAATAAGGGAGTAGAAAATTTAGAAGCTGATGGTATTTTAATTCCAGGAGGATTTGGAAATAGAGGCGTCAAAGGAATGCTTAACGTAGCAAAGTTTGCTAGAGAAAATAACATCCCTTATTTTGGGATATGCTTAGGGATGCAAGTTGCGGTCATAGAATTCGCAAGAAATGTATTGAAATTGGATGCTGACAGTACTGAGTTTAAGAAGAACACTCAGCATCCAGTAATAGGATTGATTACAGAATGGCTTGATGAAGATGGACTTATTCAGTANCGGTCNGAAGACTCTGACAANGGGGGTACTATGCGTTTAGGAAGTCAGGTATGCCATTTAAAGAAAAATAGCAAGATGGCAAAGCTTTACAAAAAACTCAAAATTTTTGAACGCCACAGACATAGATATGAATTTAATGGCAATTATGAGTCAGCATTTAATAAAAANGGCATGACTNTAGTTGGAAAATCTGAAGANGNNACNTTGGTCGAAGCAATTGAAATNAAGAACCACAAATGGTTCATTGGNTGTCAGTTTCATCCTGAATTCACATCCNATCCAATAAATGCNCATCCGCTTTTCAAAGGATTTATTAAAGCTGCTAAGTTAAACTCTAAGTAAAAAATGAGNGATTTAGTAAAAATAGCAAAAACAGAGATTTCAAATTCCAACAAACTTTGCGTCATTGCTGGTTTAAATGTTTTAGAAGACGATCAGCTTACTTTNGAGGTTGCTGAAAGATTAAAAAAAATTANTGAGGCTNAGGGGAATTCATTCATTTTTAAAGCTTCATTTGATAAAGCCAATCGCTCGTCTGTAGATTCATATCGAGGACCGGGTCTTGAAAAAGGCTTAGAAATCTTTAGAGAATTAAAAAAAAGCGACTATCAACTTATTACCGACATTCATGAAATAAGCCAAGTCGAACAAATATCAGAGGTTGTTGATATTATCCAAATACCTGCTTTTTTATGCAGACAAACAGATCTAATCAAAGAAGCTTGTCAGNCTGGAAAGCCGTTAAACATAAAAAAAGGGCAATTTTTATCTCCTNATCAAATGAAGAATATCATTGAAAAATGCAGCAATTTTGGCAACGATGAAGTCATGCTTTGCGAGAGGGGCACTTCTTTTGGCTATGACAACTTAGTTGTAGACATGTTAGGCATGTCTAAATTAAAAACTTTTAATTGCCCAATTATTTTTGATGTTACTCACTCTCTTCAACTTCCTGGCCAAGGAAAAACTGCCGCNGGTGGTAGAGGAGATCAAGCTGAAGACTTAGCCAAAGCCGGAGTATCTTTGGGNATAGCTGGCNTATTCATAGAAGTCCANCCCAATCCAAAAGAAGCTCTTTGTGATGGTCCGTCGGCAACGCCTTTAGATCAATTTGANACCCTTTTAAGTAAAGTTAATGCTGTTGATCAGGCTGTGAAAGGTTTTTAGNAAAATGAAAATCAAAGCAATTAAAGCNTTTGAAATCCTTGATTCCAGAGGAACNCCAACAATTGCGGCTTTNATAGANACAGATGATGATTTTAAAGAAATTGGTTTCGTNCCATCTGGCGCTTCNACCGGTTCCAGAGAAGCNATAGAAAAAAGAGATGGCGGCAACAATTTTAATGGTAAAGGAGTTGCACAGGTTATTAAAAATGCAGAGGAGAATTTATTTCCAGAACTNATTGGTATGANNATAGGCTCTCAAGTTGAATTCGATTCAAAACTAATAGAACTNGATGGGACGNAAAATAAAAAAAATTTTGGTGCAAATATTATCCTTTCTCTATCATTGGCTTANTGTAAGTTGTCAGCAAGTGNAGAAAAAAAGCCTTTATACGAATATATTCATAATTACTTTANGNAAAATTTTTTTTCAGAAGTAAAAATGAAGATGCCTCTNCCTATGATGAACATNCTAAATGGGGGAGCACATGCTAATAATNANTTNGACTTTCAGGAGTTTATGATTCAGCCAGTTGGGTTCTCTTCNTTTAAAGAAGGNCTNATTTGNGGCGTGGAAGTATTTAATTTTTTAAAAAAAACATTGAACAAAAAAGGCTTTTCTACGGCAGTTGGGGATGAAGGTGGATTTGCTCCTGGAATTGATTCAGCTGAAGAAGCGCTTGATTTAATATCCAGCTCCATCCAAGAAGCAGGATATGAAGTTGATAAAGATGTAACCTTTGCGCTGGATTGTGCCGCAACAGAATTGTTAAAAAATAAGGAATATGTTTTTTCAAATAAGGAAAAGTTTTCGTCAGATGAATTAATTGAGTATCTTTCCATTTTAGCTGATAAATATCCTATTACTTCAGTTGAAGACGGACTAGATGAAAA
>NZFZ01000007.1 GCA_002689405.1 Gammaproteobacteria bacterium
CGTATGACCGAAGATTTGATGCCTGGAGAAGTTTTAGATCAGATTCAACCTGATCACGTAACTCCAGCAGTAACCTACATGGTCTCTGAAGATGCTCCGACAGGAGTCATCATGTCAGCAGGCGCTGGAGTTTTTGCAAGAGTTTTTGTTCATGAAACTATGGGCGTCAACTTAGGTACTGGTGAAGACATGACTGCAGAAAACATTGCAGAAAAATGGGAAGAAATCTCTGATATGAAAGATGCAAGACCTTGTTACCAGGGCGGTGAACAATCGCAAAAAATCTTTGAATTGATAATGAAAGGCTAAGGCTCACCAGCCCTTTCATAATCAACTTNAACTTTATAAATCTCTCCAGTTTTGTTTTCTTTGCAAAACTGGGGATTTGAAGATTCGGCAGTCAAAATATAAAGTTCTTTTTCGTCTTTGCCACCTAACATACATGCATAAGCAGGCTGAGGAGTTGCAATTCGATCGGTAATTTTTCCTCCTTTCTTGTATCTAATCACCTCTGCAGTNGTNGGAGANGCNACCCAAATTCCATCATCTGAATCCAAACATATGCCATCNGGCACAGGAAAAGGGGTANTGTTTGATTCTTTTAGAGGNATATTCAGAAACCTAANNATGCTTGTGATTATTTTAAAGTGAAGNGGCATGACTCTTGCCCAAATGNTTCTATGAGANAATTCNCCAGATTCATTAATTTGAAAGGAAGTTAAATTTCCTCCAAACGTCTCTCCTACAATCAATTCTTTACCATCTGGTGAAATGACCGTTCCATTTGGAAAGAGCAGGCCATCAGCGCATATTTTTGCCTCTCCTTCTAGCGATACAGAAATCAAGCAAGTTTTGTGAATTTTGCTTTCAACACTGTCTGTCCCGAAATTCCCGACATAAGCAGTTCCATTCTTGGCAATGACCATATCGTTACATTGATAAGGAGTAAGATGTGACATGTCGGCATGAATCGAAAGCACTCCGTCTTTCAGTTTCATGAGTTTTCGATCAAGCATGGAAACAATGATCAAACTGCCATCCGGTAACCATCCAAGCCCTGATGGCTGTTCTGGTATTTCAGCAAGAGTAGATAGATTTCCAGCAGCATCAAGATTGTGGACTTTATAACCATGCATATCGGAAAACCATAATTTATTTTCATGCCATCTTGGGCCCTCTAAAAAATGAAAACCGTCTGCAACTTTTATCAAATTACCCATCTTTTTTCTCTTTTATTACTTTTAACAATTTTTTTGGATTATCGGTGATTATTGCATCTACGCCAAGCTCTATTAGATCTCGCATGTATTTCTTATTATTCACAGTCCAGGTAATGCAGTATTTACCTTCCTCTTTGAATTTTTTGATTAAATTCATACTTTTTTTTGAATCAATTTGCTGACTGATACCAAAAGATTTACTTTTTTCTAGAAGCGAGCTTATCTTTTCATAATCGTAATCAAAAAAAGCAGGAATAATGCTAAGCGTTGCAGGAATATCAAATCTCTTGATCAAAGCCTTCACAACATTTGGGTAAAACCCCAAAAAATGAGTATTCAATTTTGACATGACATCGGTTTCAACCATTTCATTCAATTCATTAAAACTAATTTTACTTGGCTTTATTTCAACAAAAATTTTTGATTTTTTCGGTTTGCAATCAAACGCTTCTTTTAGTTGAGGTATATATGTATTTGCAAATTTCTTTGAACGAAAGCCACCAACGTCTATGGNTTTTAAAGCAGCAAGAGTTTCTTGTGAGACTGTATATTCGCTTTCACTGACTCTTCCAAGGCTATCATCGTGAATACAGATTAATCGTTTGTCTTTTGTTTCNCTGACATCAAGCTCGATAGCATCAACTCCTTGATCCCAAGCTTTGATGTATGCAGGAAGAGTATTTTCTGGAGCTTCCATCGAAGCGCCACGATGCGCAACTANTAAAGGATAGTTCTTTTTTTTCAGTCCCAACTCAAAGCGCCACCAGTCTGGTATTCAATGACTCGAGTTTCAAAGAAATTCTTTTCTTTACGCAAGTCCATGATCTCAGACATCCAAGGAAAGGGATTAGTTGCGTTAGGGAATTCTTCTTCAAGCCCAATTTGGGTAAGTCTTCGATTTGCAATGAATTTTAAATAATCAGACATGCTCTCTGCATTCATCCCTAAAATTCCACCAGGCATGGTGTCTTGAGCGTACTCAATTTCTAATTGCGTACCTTGCAGAATCATATTCCTTGCTTCGGTTTGCATAGCTTCGTCCCAGAGCTGAGGATTTTCAAGTTTAATCTGATTGATCATGTCTATTCCAAAATTAACATGCATAGATTCATCTCTTAAAATGTATTGGAATTGTTCTGCTGTTCCTGTCATTTTATTTCTGTTGCCCATGGATAATATTTGGGTAAAACCACAGTAAAAGAAAATTCCTTCCAATACACAGTAAAAGGCGATTAGATTTCTCAATAAAGTTTTATCATCCTCTAATGATCCAGTTTTAAAATTTTGGTCAGCAAGAGATTCTGTGAAAGGTAGGGCCCAAGCAGCTTTTCTTGCTACCGAAGGGATTTCTTTGTACATATTAAAGATTTCTCCTTCATCCATACCTAAAGATTCAATAACATACTGATAGGCATGAGTGTGAATTGCTTCTTCCAAAGCTTGTCTTAACAAGTACTGTCTACATTCCGGATTAGTGATGTGTCGGTATACGGATAGGACAATATTATTTGCCACCAATGAGTCAGCCGTGGAGAAAAATCCAAGATTTCTCATTACGATTCTCCTTTCGTCCTCGGTAAGACCATTTGGATCTTTCCAGAGAGCTACATCAGCAGTCATATTTATTTCTTGTGGCATCCAATGATTGGCACTACCATCAAGATATTTCTGCCAGGCCCAATCGTATTTGAAGGGGACTAATTGATTTACATCCGCGCGACAGTTGATCATTTGCTTTTGATCAACATCAACTCTTCCTGATGCACCTTCTAACTCTTCCAAGCCTTTTTCTATATCTAGATTCTCCAAGGCTTCAGATACATCATTAATTGTACCTGTACTTGTTGGTGGGTTTTTTGCTGGAGTTAAAGCATCATCATTCACAACTGCAGATTGTTGCATTCCGACTTGTGCTTTTACTGGTTCAGCTACCGGCGTTTTTTGTGTTTCTTCTGAGTTAAAGTCATCCCAAGATAACATAGCTACCTCCTTATAAAATTACTGACATGCCTCGCAGTCAGGATCGTCAATGGAACACGCTTCAGGCTGATCATAGGTTTTAGGATCAGTCTTGACAGCATTGAGCTCCATATTGGTTATTGTTGATTTTTCTGTCGTTGTGGCACTTCTTGATCTTAGATAGTAAGTCGTTTTCAAACCTCTCAACCATGCCATTCGATACATAACATCGAGTTTCTTGCCGTTTGGCTCTGAAACATAGAGATTCAATGACTGACTTTGATCTATCCATTTTTGTCTTCTGCTTGCTGCTTCAATTAACCACTTAGGCTCTACTTCAAAAGATGTAGCGAACAGCTTCTTAATGTCTTCTGGTACTCTGACTATACTTTCTAAGCTTCCGTTGAGATTTTTAAGATCGTAAACCATAACTTCATCCCACATATCTATTTCTTTAAGCGCATCAACTAGATACATATTTATGACAGTAAACTCTCCAGAGAGATTTGATTTCACAAACAGGTTTGAATAGGTAGGTTCGATTGATTGAGTTAAGCCTGTGATATTGGCAATCGTTGCTGTTGGTGCTATTGCCATAGTGTTTGAGTTTCTCATCCCTTGAGATTTCACTTTTTCTCTAAGGGCATCCCAATCAAGACGAGTTGTCTTGTCAACTTCGATGTAGTCTTTACCTCTTTGTTTTTCCAAAATCTCAATTGAATCGAGCGGCAATATTCCTTGACTCCAAAGAGAGCCCTCGTAAGACGAGTAAGAACCTCTTTCTTTAGCTAAATCAGAAGATGCATTTATTGCCATATAACTCACTAATTCCATTGACTCATCAGCAAAGTCAACGGCTGCTTCCGATGCGTAAGGTATTTTCTTAATGTAAAGCGCGTCTTGAAAACCCATGATTCCCATACCTATAGGTCTGTGCTTAAAGTTAGAGTTTTCTGCCTGAGGCACCGCATAATAATTTATGTCTATGACGTTATCGAGCATTCTTATTGCCGTGGTTACGTTCTTTTCCAGTTTATCTTTGTCTAGGTTTCCTTCTGCATCAAGGTGATTAGGAATATTAATTGAGCCTAAGTTACAAACTGCAATTTCATCATTTGAAGTATTAAGGGTAATTTCTGTACATAGGTTTGATGAATGAATTACCCCAGTATGTTGTTGTGGAGATCTGAGGTTACAAGCATCTTTGAAGGTTATCCAAGGATGACCGGTTTCAAAAAGCATGGACAATATTTTTCGCCATAATTCTTCCGCTTCCACTTCTTTGTATGCTTTTAGCTTTCCATCCTGAGCAAGCTTTTCATATTCTTCATACTTTTCTCTGAAGGCATCCCCAGATAAATCGTGCAATTCAGGTGTTTCATTTGGAGTGAAGAGGGTCCACTTTTTCCCTTCAAACACTCTTTCCATGAAAAGGTCTGGAACCCAATTGGCAGTGTTCATATCGTGTGTTCTTCTTCTGTCGTCTCCAGTATTTTTTCTCAGCTCAACAAATTCTTCTATATCCAGATGCCAAGTTTCTAGATATGCACAAACAGCTCCCTTTCTTTTTCCGCCTTGATTAACAGCAACTGCAGTATCGTTAACAACTTTTAAAAATGGAACAACTCCCTGGGATTTTCCATTTGTACCTTTGATATGGGCTCCCATTCCTCTTACAGGTGTCCAGTCGTTTCCAAGACCGCCTGCCCACTTTGAAAGCATGGCATTATCTTGAAGTGCGCCATAAATTCCATGTAAGTCATCAGGGACAGTAGTCAAATAACATGAAGACAATTGAGAATGCATAGTTCCCGAATTGAATAGGGTTGGCGTTGAACTCATATAGTCAAATGAAGACAGTAACTCGTAGAATTCTAAAGCTCGTTGTTCTCTATTTTCCTCGTTTAAGGCCAAGCCCATTGCCACTCTCATAAAGAATACTTGCGGGAGTTCAAATCTTATCTCATTTGAGTGAATGAAATACCTGTCGTATAGAGTTTGAATCCCCAAGTAGGAGAAAAGTAAGTCATTATTTGGATTCATCGCTTTGCCAAGCAAATCCAAGTCATAGTTTGCAAGTTCTGGATTGAGCAGTTCCAACTCAATTCCTTTTTTTATAAAGGCTTTTAAAGCCTCAGGGTAGAGAGCTGACATTTCCTCATGAGTTGCATTCTCTGTAATCTCTAGGAAAGAAAGAGCCTCTGACCTTAAACTGTCTAAGAGGATTCTTGCTGTTGCAAAAGTATAGTTTGGCTCAACTTCAACAAGTGAACGCGCGGAGAGCACCAATGCCTCTTTTACTTCATGTTCTGGCGCTCCTTCGTAGAGGTTTTTGTTTGCTTCTGAAATAATTTTTTCGCTGTCTGTTCCTTCTAAGCCGTTGCATGCTTCCCTAGCAATGACCTCAATTCTTTCAGAAGTTTTGAGCTCCTCTTTTTCTGGACGATCGTGAATATGAGTTTCTATTGCTCTTTGGTTCGCTCTTTCAGCACGGTATAAAACATATTCTCTTGCAACCTTATGTTCTTCAGAACGCATCAAAGCCAGTTCTACCTGATCTTGAATTTCTTCTATGTGTATAGTTCCACCAGACGGCATTCTCTTTCTAAAAATATCTTCGACTTGGTTGCTCAAAGCAGTTACTCTGCTATGAACGCTTGAAGACGCGGCAGCAGCACTAGTATGTACAGCTAGAAAAGCTTTTGTTATAGCAATTTCTATTTTCGAACCGTCAAAATCAACAACGGATCCGTTTCTCTTTATAATTCTAAGCTGACCTGGTGAAACCATAGTTTTTTTTGGTTCCGATTGAGCTGATTCTTGCTTATTCTCTTCTATTGTTCCTGTTGTTTCCAAAACAACTCCTTCTTAAACAATTAATTAAAATGGGTGTAAAAACACAACATATTGTGTTCTTTTAAATAATCTAGCACAAGATAAATGGTTTTTAACAAAAAAGCAATACAACAATTTATGAAAATTTAGTGGATAGGCTGTGTATAAGTGTATATAAATGTGTTCATGTCTAAGTATTACATCTCAATAGATCAAGGCACCACGAGTTCAAGGGCAGTTCTATACGACAGCTCCTTTAGCCAGATAACTCAAGAACAGCAAGAGTTTAAACAATATTACCCCGCAGAAGGTTTGGTAGAGCACGATTCAGAAGAAATTTGGACTTCAGTATTTAACACAGTTAACTCCTTGTTGAGCAAGAACGGCATCAATAGCTCCGACGTGATCTCCATTGGCATTACCAATCAAAGGGAAACGGTAATGCTTTGGGATAAAGATGGCAAAGTTTTAAATAAAGCTATAGTTTGGCAAGATCGTAGAACAGCTGAATTTTGTGAAAAACTCAAAGCTAAAGGAATTGAGTCAGAAGTTACTGAAAAAACTGGACTCTTACTAGATCCTTATTTTTCAGCAACCAAGGCACGTTGGTTATTGAAAGAATACAAAATTGATCCCAACAAATATTTTTTTGGCACCATTGACACATTTCTTGTTTGGAAATTAACCGAAGGAAAAAGCTTTAAGACAGATGTAACCAATGCATCCAGAACATCATTGTTAAATATTGACTCTGTTAAATGGGATACAGATTTATTAGATATATTTGAGTTAGACGGCTTAAATCTACCCGAGGTAACAAAGAACTCTGCTGATTTTGGGTCAACCAAGCTTTTTGGGGGAGAGATAAAAATATCAGGTATTGCAGGAGACCAACAAGCATCTCTAATAGGACAAGGTTGTTTTGCTAAAGGACAGTTAAAAAGTACCTTCGGAACGGGATGTTTTTTAATGGCAAACACTGGAAAAAAAAGACAAAACTCCTCAAATAAGCTCTTATCAACGATAGCCTACCAAGTGGACGATTTATGCTATGCCTTAGAAGGAAGTATTTTTATGGCAGGAGCTAATTTTCAATGGCTTAGAGACAAAATGAATTTTTTTGAAGATGTTGTTGAATCTGAAGAACTTGCAAAAAAAGCAGATCCAAATGCAAATGTTTTTATCATTCCTGCTTTTGTGGGCTTAGGAGCTCCGCATTGGGTTCCTGATGCCAGAGGAGCTATTTTTGGACTTTCAAGAGATTCTGGAAGGGAAGAATTGAGTTTAGCTACTCATGAAGCAGTCGCTTTTCAAACTAAAGAGATTATATCTTCCTTAGAAAATGACGGTTTTAAAATAGATAGTGTTAGGATCGATGGCGGTTTAACGAGAAATGCTTTCTTTAATCAGATTTTATCTAGCATCATTGAATTGGAAGTTTTATGTTCCAAAACGGTTGAATCTACTGCTTTGGGCGCTGCTTATCTTGCTGGCATTGGAGCTGGTGAAGTTTCTCTGCAAGATGTTTCCAAGAATTGGTCTCCAAAGGAAGAATATAATCCGGATTCCAGTTATGATTTAGGACGATACGACACCTGGAAAGAATTCTTAAGCAAATTAATTAGCTAACAAAAATTCAAGGAGACTTTGTTGAGCATGCAATCTATTCTCTGCTTGATACCAGACCATACTTTGAGCATCTTCTAGCATTGTAAAGCTTATTTCTTCACCTCTGTGAGCAGGCAAGCAATGCAAAAATATTGCATTGTCATCAGCAAGACCCATGTCTTTTTCTTCTACAAAGAAATTTTTAAAAGTTTTTCTTCTTTCTTTTGAAGAGGATTCATTGTTCATGGAAGTCCACACATCTGTCGTGACGATTTGGGCTTTTTCAAGAGCTTCATTTTTTGATGATGTTAATGTGATGAAATCTTTAGCATTACTTAGCAATGGTTGATATGGCTCACAACCTTTAGGACAAAAAATACTGATTTCAAAATCAAATATGGAGGCAGCTTCAATATAAGAATTACAAACATTGTTTCCATCTCCAATCCAACATACTTTTTTGAGAATTTCTCCCTCATTTTTTTCTTTGAAAGTCATCAAGTCAGCAAGAATTTGACAGGGATGAAATAAATCAGTTAAACCGTTAATCACAGGAACAGAGGAGTTCTCTGAAAAAAGCTTCAACTCTTCATGGCTGTCGTTTCGAATTACAACGGCATCAACCATGGAAGACAANACTTTAGAAGTATCTGGAATTGGCTCACCTCTAGACATTTGTAANTCAGATGAGCTTAGGAAAATTGTGCTTCCCCCCAATNTGTTCATAGCTACTTCAAAGGAAACTCTTGTTCTGGTTGAGGGTNTTTGAAAAATTAGACCAAGAGTTTTTTTATCAAAAATATTTGATGTTTCCGATTTTGATTTTATTTCTATTGCTCTATCAATGATATGACTAAGGTCTTCTCTTGAAAAATTTTCGAAATTTAAGAAATGCTTTGGTCTCATTTAATTTAAGTTATAGAATTGCAGATTCAAAAACTAATACTAATAGACTTCATCAAATAAATAAAATTCATATGACGCAAAAAATTAAAACCTTCAACGCAATTGCTGAGAAAGGCCTAAACATCCTTCTAGATAAAAATTTTGAGGTATCTGATGGTCTTTCTGACCCTGATGCAATAATTTTGAGAAGCCACAAACTCAAAAAGGAAGATTTTGGAAACAACCTTAAAGCCATAGCTAGAGCTGGAGCAGGGGTAAATAACATACCTGTCGAAGAATGTTCTGAGCGTGGAATTCCAGTATTTAATACTCCAGGAGCGAATGCAAATGCAGTTAAAGAAATAGTTTTAGCAGCACTTTTAATGTCTTCTAGAGGCCTTTTTCAAGGAGCTAATTTTGTTAATTCAATAGAAGAGTCTAATCAAGAAGAATTAAAACCTTTAATTGAATCCGGAAAAAAAAGTTTCAAAGGCAGAGAATTAACTGGGGGGACTTTAGGTGTTGTTGGTATGGGGGCTATTGGTTCTAAAGTTGCTGATATGGGAGTTATGTTAGGTATGAATGTTATTGGCTACGATCCAGCTATTACGGTTGAAGCTGCTTGGAAATTGCCTAATAAAGTTGAGCGAAAAGAAAGTATCGAAGATGTTTTCAAGGAATCCGACTACATCTCTTTGCATGTGCCCGCAAATGATAAAACCAAGGGTCTTATAAATTCTGATTTACTCAAAAACGCTAAAAATGGCTTAAGACTTATAAATTTTGCGAGAGATGAAATAGTTTTCTCAAAAGACATCATAGAAAGCTTGGACAAAAACATCCTTAGTAAGTACATCACAGATTTTGCTGATTTAGACTTAATTTCTAGAGCTAAAAAAGCTAATGATGTCATAATTTTGCCTCACATTGGAGCAAGTACAAGCCAAGCAGAAGAAAATTGTTCCGTCATGGCTGCTGAGCAGCTTGATGATTTTTTGAATAATGGAAACATTAAAAATTCAGTGAATTTTCCTGAGTTAATTGAGCCAAGACCTTCAGAGTTCAGGATTACTCTTTCGAATAAGAACCATCCGGGAATGATAGGTAAAATAACTACCGTACTGGCTGAAAATAAATTGAACATCATAGATATGGTAAATAAAAGTAGAGGTGAAATTGCCTACAACGTAATTGACCTGGAAACTAAACCCCCAGAAAAGGTTTTAGTTGAGTTATCTGCTCTAGATGATGTTATTTCTGTGAGAGAGGTATAAAAATGACCAAACCAGTTGCAATTGTTACAGGCGGTAGTAGAGGTGTTGGTGCAGAGGTTTCAAAACTCCTTGCAAGTAAAGGTTGGAACATAGCAATAACTTGTTCAAGATCAATAGAAGCAGCAAACGAGATAAGTAAGGAGTGTGAAACATTTGGCGCAGAAGTAATTGTTTTAGAAGCAGATGTTTCACAGCCTGATTCATGCGCTCAAACAGTTAAAGAAACCTTAAAAAAATGGGGAAAACTAGATGCTTTGATTAATAATGCTGGCACCACTAAATTCAATGCGCATGATAATTTGGACGGTCTTACAAAAGATGATTTTCTTGGTTTGTATGCAACAAATACTGTGGGTCCTTACATGATGATTAAAGAAGCGAGAGAAAGTCTCCTTGAGTCAGATAATCCATCTGTTGTGAATGTTGCTTCCATAGCAGGGGTTTTGGGAATAGGTAGCTCCGTTGCTTATGCCGCGTCAAAAGGAGCTCTGATAAACATGACTAAGTCTCTTGCCAGAGCTTTAGGGCCAATCAGAATTAATGCTATATGCCCTGGATTTATACAAGGAGATTGGTTGAAAAATGGTTTGGGCGAGGAAACCTATGAGTTTGTGAAAAAATCTACTGAGGACAATGTTCCTTTAAATTTAACCTGTACCGCAGAGCAGGTTGCAGAAACAATCTGTTATTTCATAGAATCTGGATCAACTATAACAGGAGAAACTTTATTGCTTGATGGTGGAATGCATTTGGGCAATTATTAAGCCCTAAAAATATTTTTC
>NZFZ01000008.1 GCA_002689405.1 Gammaproteobacteria bacterium
TTTCACAGGAATTACCGGAGACATCGAAGTTATTTATAAGCTAGCTACGGACTTAACCCTGCCTTTTGTTCCAGTGCTAGGCTCTGATAATTCTAATTACGATATGGACCATAGTATGAATCTAGCTGTCATCGATCCGAATGGTAATTATTTTGGGTTTTTTAAGTCGCCCCATACTCCTGAAAAGATGGCGCAAGTGCTAGAAAGCATTATAACTTTCAACTAAAAATTTCTCTAATTAGTCACAAAAAAAATATTAAAAAATAATATACTATATAAATTCTTATTAATTTTTTTGGGAGAAAAATCATGGAAGAATATCAAATTTGGACTCTTTGGAGTTCTAACAGGATAGGGAGCGCCTTAATGTTTATTGGCACTGTCTTATTATTATGGCTAGCCTTGAGAGTTGCTGCCGCGACTCGAGCCTCTGATGAGAGTAATTTATTTACAAAGATTGTTTCTTCAGCTTTTGGCATTTTGGCAATTGGGGCTGCATGGAATGCCTGGTCTATAGGAGCAACAAACTGGGTGATAACAGCTGCAAACTTAGATGCTTTAGAAGAAAAATCTCAAACAGCCATAGGTTATATCGAGTATGTTGGGACTACTGTTCCATCTGGCAATCCTATGACAGGAGGAATGATTCTTTTAGGCATAGTAGCAATAATGATTCTTTATCAAATTTGGGCGCCAAAAAAATAATATCTAACGATTAGGAGAAAAAATCATGGAACAAATAGCATTTATCAATCAAAGCTTTATAGGCTTAATGCAACTTAGCGGCCTATTTTTAATTGCATACTTCATCCTCTTGTGGATGATGTTTAGAGGCGTATCCAACGCACATATTTATGGAGTAAATACTTTTGGCAAAGTCTTGCATACAGTTATTTCACTGTGCGTAGTCTCTTTTGTATCTGGAACTTATTCCTTTATCGCCTCATTAGTTAATAATTGGGCTTTATCTCTTTCTGAGTCTGGAGAAGAGCTGAACGGAAGTTTACAAAATTTCGTAGATGTAACGGGAGCTACTCAATATACATCTCCGGGCTTAATACCTGTTGATCCTGTTGGAATAGTTTTCATCTTAGCAATTTTAGTTGGACTAATTGGTGGGATGTGGACAGCCCCAGAGCCGAAAGAATAAAAAAATCAAGGGAGGCATAAGCCTCCCTTTTTTCATATCATTAAATTTTAAAGGAGGAAAAAATGGATGAATATCAAATATGGTCAAATATGAATAGCGGCCTTATTTCTAATGCAATATATTTTGCAGGGATAGCTTTTTTATTATGGGTTGCTTTTAGAGCCGCAAACCAAATGAGAGCAGAGGATGCTGGAGTTTTGAACAAAACTCTTGTGTCTTTATTTTCATTAGGGATTATCTTTAACGGCCTTTTCACTGGGGCAGTACTTTTTAATATTTTAGAGGGAACTGCTTACAGTCTTGCGCAGCTTGAATCAATGAGCGCTTTTTCACAAGCTTTTGTTGATGCCTATGGAGTAAATCCACCAGAAGCTGGGATGAATATTTTCACCGCTAATCCAATAAATACAGGATGGTGGCTTGTCATCACAGTCATGATTTTTGGCAGGATTTGGACTAAGGCTTAAAAATAAACAAAAAAAGAGGAGGCCTTGCCTCCTCTTTTTTTATATTTCGATTTTTATATTTCGATTACGACCTTTCCGGTAGCAGTTCTATCTTCTAAAGATTTTATTGCTTCAACAGCTTCATCTAAAGAATAACTTTTGGTAATTTCTGGTTTCAACTTACCTTCACTATGCAGTGCAAACAATTCTTCAAAGTTTTTTGCATTCTCTTCTGGCTCTCTGCCGGTAAAGCTTCCCCAGAAGACACCTACTATTGAGCAACCTTTTAGAAGGGCTAAGTTAGTTGGAACTTTAGGAATTCCTGCAGGAAAGCCAATAACTAATACTCTTCCTTTCCAATTTACACATCTCATGCATTGTAAAAAGATATCTCCACCGACAGCATCATAGATAACGTCTGCTCCTAAGCCATCAGTTAATTCTTTTACTTTTTCTTTAAGCTCGCCATCACCGTAGTTCACTACTTCATCAGCACCTAACCTCTTAGCAATATCCAATTTTTCTTGGTTACTAGCAGCAGCTATAACTCTGGCGCCCATTGCTTTACCAATCTCTATGGCAGTTGTTCCAACTCCGCCTCCCGCTCCAGTTACTAATAGTGTTTCGCCTTTCTTCAATTCTCCTCTTTGCTTTAAAGCATAGTAAGTTGTTCCGTAATTTAGAGGGAAAGCTGCGCCGTCTTTAAAATCCATTGATTCAGGTAAAGGCATCAAAGTTGCCGCATAAGCAGATGTTTTTTCTGCTATCCCGCCATTACCAACCATTGCAATCACTCTGTCTCCTTCTTTCCAATCAGCAACACCTTCACCTACCTCAGAAATTACTCCTGCTATTTCACCGCCTGGAGAAAAAGGAAAGGGCGGTTGAAACTGATATTTTCCTTGCACAATTAAGACATCCGGAAAACTCACACCAGCAGCCTTAACATCAACCACAACCATTCCTGGTTCTGCTCTAGGATCTTCTATTTCTTCTACTTTATGTGAATCTACAGGACCAAATTCTCTACAGACGTATGCTTTCATATTTCTCCTAATACCAATTTAATTATTTTTAATAGAAACAAACCTTATATATCGTTTACGAATTTATCAAGATAAACCTCAAACTCTTCTTCTTGATGATTTTCTAATTGTTTAAATTTTTTTAATGAACTTTTAGCTTCTTCAGAAAGATAGTTTAAGTCCGTTTCTAATTTGTTTAGAGAGTTTAAATGCTCCTGTGCCAGCTCTAAATTTAATTCTTCCCAAGTTTTATTGCTATTTCTTAATTCATCAACAATTAACCCGGAAGGTGTTAGAGAAGCATCATTTAATTTCTTTTCTTGCTTATCCAAAGATTTCATAACTTTTTTTACATAGTCACTCATTTCAGTAGGCATCTGTTCAAAAATGTCTCTTAAAGAATCAACTACTTTCATTCCCGAATCTTTAACAGTTATTTTTTCTTTATTTTTTAAAAGTTTCAGATCTGGGTTTCTTCCTTCTTTTACGACATTTTCCCAATTGACCAAGAGTTCTTTAATTTCATCCTGAGTAGACTTTTTATCTTCGCCAAAAAAACACCCAATAAGATAGGCTTCTAAAAAATAACTGGTATCTTCGTCGATTCCGCTTGGCAAGAAGGAATTATTATCCAGTGCTCGAATCTCGACATAATCTATACCTTCATCTCTTAAAATATTTATAGGCCTTTCACCTGGTGGAGTAACTCTTTTAGGTCGAATAGAGCTGTAATATTCATTTTCAATTTGAATAATAGAAGTATTTATTTGTATTCTTTTACCATCTTTAATGATGCCAACTTCACCATATCTTTTATGTTCCTTGGTTAAAGCATTTTTTAAATCTTTCAGATACTCCTCAATATTGTTGTAAGCAATGTAGAGATTATCCTGCGCCTTAGACATGTACCCCAATTCACTCATTCTTAGACAAGTCGCATATTCTAAAAATAAATCTTCTTTATTTAATTCTTGGAGGAAATTTTTTCTATCNGTGATAAANGTTTTNGGNACNACNGGNCTNGATCCAAANAGATANANNATNATCCANGCATNNCGTCTAAAATTTCTTATTAGACTTANATAAGATTNATTTTTGAAAGTCTGGAGNTCTTCTTNACCTCTTAAGCTTTCAAAGAACGCATCNCTAAAAGAAAAATTATAGTGAATNCCAGATACCGTTTGCATCATCGAACCGTATCGATAGCTCAAACCTGATCTGTACAAAGTTTTAAGAAGGCCAGAATTTGAACTTCCATAATCAGCAAGTCTAATGGAATCTTCGTTCTCTATCTTGCAAGGAATACTGCTTGGCCAAATGGTTTCAGGCGTTTCTTCTACAACAAATTTACAAATTTCATCTAAATTTCTAAGAACATCTTCTACCGAGGAATGAGTAGGCGTTATTAACTCCAATAGAGCTTCAGAAAAATCTGTAGTTATGTATTTATTTGTAAGTGCTGAGCCTAATGAGGAAGGGTGGTCGGCACTTGAAATGGTTTTGTTTTTTGAAACTCTAAGCGATTCTTTTTCAATTCCACGAGAAATTGAATTTTCTAGGTTTATATCACCCTTATCTGCTAGAAGCGATAAGGCCTCTCCCAAAGACCTTGTCATAAATTATTTTAGATAATTGGCCCAGCCTGTCTAATTTCGTCCGAGATATCAAACTTATCAATATTTTCTTTAAACTTTGCTGCTAATTCTTTAGCCGCAACATCGTAATCTTCTTTGCTGGACCAAGTTTCAGAGGGATTTAATAGTTTTGTATTAACATCATTAAGCTTTGTAGGCACTTCTACATTCATGATGTCCAGTTTCTCTGTTTCGGCATCATTTATTGAACCATCTTGAATGGCTTTTATAACTGCTCTAGTTACAGGTATGTCAAAACGTTTACCAACTCCGTAGGGACCGCCTGTCCAACCGGAATTTACGATGAAAATCTTACTACCGAATTCTTCTATCCTTTTAATTAATAGCTCTGCGTAAACTTTTGCCGGCCTAGGAAAAAAAGGTGCGCCATAACAATTTGAAAAAGTAGAATCTATTTCGGCTGAAGAACCCAATTCTGTAGAACCTACTTTGGCCGTGTAACCGCTTAAAAAATGATAAGCAGCTGCTTCTTTAGATAAGATTGAAACCGGTGGCATGACACCCGTTAAATCACAGGTAAGAAATATAATATTTTGTGGCTCACCGCCATAATTTTTTTCCAAATGTTGTTCGATGTGACTTAAAGGATAAACAGCACGAGTATTTTCGGTAAGTGTTTGATCGGTGTAGTCGATATCCAAAGTAGAGGGGTTGAAGATAACGTTTTCAACAACCGAACCATGTTTAATAGCATTCCAAATGACAGGTTCATTTTTTTGAGATAAATCAACAGTCTTGGCATAGCAGCCACCTTCAATGTTGAAGACGATACCATTTCCCCAGCCGTGTTCGTCATCTCCAATCAGCCATCTTTCTGGATCAGCAGAAAGAGTAGTTTTGCCTGTTCCCGAGAGTCCAAAAAATAAAGAGACATCACCGTCTGCCCCAGCATTTGCTGCACAGTGCATTGGTAAGACGTCAGCATCTGGCAAAATAAAATTCATAACGCCAAACATAGATTTTTTCATTTCTCCTGCGTAGGCTATTCCAAGAATAAGAACTTTCTTTTCGCTAAAGTTGACCATAATGGCACCATCTGAATTTGTGCCATGTATTTCGGGTTTACATTCAAAATTAGGTAAAGACCTCAAAATCCAAACATCTTTGTTGCTAGGATTGAAAGAATTTGGCTTTATAAATAAGCTCTGACAAAAAACATTATGCCAAGCTAATTCGTTTTCAACATGAACCGGTTGGTAGTGTTCTTCACTAGCACCAACATGCATGTCAGCGGTAAAAATATTTCTTCCTTTTATGTAGTCCTCGGATTCTTGCCAAAGCTTGGCAAATTTTTCTGGCTCTATGGGTTGACTGTCTTTATTCCAATTTACCGCATCACGAGTAATTGAGTCATCAACGATAAACTTATCTGCAGGACTTCTTCCGGTTCTTTTGCCTGTAGTAACAACTAAAGCGCCATTACTTGCTATTACACCTTCTTTATTGTCGACTGCAATCTTAATAAGTTCATCAATTGGTAAGTTAGCGCTCAAAATCTTTCCGGGTTGTAAAATATTTAACAAAAGGTAGATTATTATGCCAAACTTCCTNAGTACTTCTCAAGGAAGTTGAGAATTGTTCTTATTTTATAATGAATGAAACTATAGAGNTAAAAAGNGGTCAGCANGGATANATAGAATATAAGTCTTCTAATCCNTTTGAGTTTTACCATATTTTAAATGAGNTAGATGAAGCNCCANAAATCGATGCNCAAGGCTGGTTNATTTTNCCTGAAAANGGCAANGGNCCTTTNCCNGTNATATTTTGTGTNCANGGNAGTGANAATTGGGCGGGACATCATCACGANCACATATTNAANTTTTTAGANGCNGGNTTTGCTATTTTTAGNGTNCANAGCTTTGACTCAAGAGGTNTNGCNTCAACTGTNGAAGATCAAATGTCTGTGACAGCNGCCATGATGATGGTTGATACATTTGAAGCNTTNAAAATTGTNTCNANACATCCAGATATAGATTCNTCNAGANTTGGTNTCACTGGGTGGAGCTTGGGNGGNACNGTAAGTTTTTATTCATTTTGGGAGCCNTTAGCAGAAAAATTAGCCNCTNATGGNGAAAGATTTAAATGTTGTTTGCCNTTTTATCCAGCNACTTATATTAANCCTGAGGAAAANAGGTGGAANTCNGGACCAATCTTAAANCTTGTTGGTGAAAGNGATAATTACACTCCAGCNGCNTTAGTGCANCAAATGTCAGATATNGTNAATGNNTCNGGNGGNAANAGNTNAGTNATNTCTTATCCNGGNGGAGANCANAGNTTTGATTCCATCAATCCNGTTACNCATTGGCCTGATGCTATAGCNGTNTCNGAAAAATTCTGNNCTGTTGCNAAAGATGGAAATATGACTTACNNAACNGACTCTGGAGAAAAATTAGGNATGAANCAACCNGAAGANAGNTTAAANATTTTNGAATCNGGAGAAATNCANTTTGGNGCNAGTACTGGAGGCGATTGGTCAATTAGACGCCAATGTCAAAAAGATGCCTTAGAATTTTTCAACAAGCATCTCTAAAGTAATTATTAAAATTTATTTAAATAGTCAGCTAAAGCTTCAAAGACTTTATAGTCTTTCAATTTACTCTCGTAAACACTATCTCCGTATATTCTTGCAGTTGGTTCTTCAGAAGAAAATTCAGGCCAAGAGTCATTGGGAACTCCAGTCTTAGCAAATTCAGTCCAATCATTGAGCATGATTTCGCTCAGTTCTTCGTCCCAGTCATCTCGTGCTACGAAAGGGAAGAAACTTCCAAAAATATATGCCAGCTCTAGCGCATGAGTTGCACCAATGGTCTGTTTTTCTGATGGAACCGCTCTTTCAAAAAAATATAAATAGGTCTTTAAACCATCGTCACTTCTTTTTTGAGCAGAATAATAAGCAGGGCCACCAAACCAAATGTCTCCCCAAACCTGAGCAGCAGCGTCATAATCACTTCCTTCTATTGAGTTTACATAATCAGTGACTGATTCAGGTACTTCTCCTGAAAAGCCATCTAATAATATTTTCCAAAACTCATCTAACCAATCTTCTCCGCTGAATGATGCTTCAAAAATAGGCTCTGGAAATATTAGCGGGACCAATGTTGTGCCCTCATTAGCATTAAAACCTGTGATGTATGGCACGTTGTGAGTTGTCCCATTTCGAAAGGCTTCGTTGAACATATAAGGAAAAATATACCCGTCAACTATCTGGGTTACATTACTAATTAAGTTAGCGTCTTTTTCAGGATCAGAAATTTGTATGAATACTTCAGCTGGAATCTTTCTAAGATTCTCTAGAGCTTTTTCATCGTTATCAACTCCAAAATGTTCCGCAAGTTCCAAGCCTATATCTTCTGCAGACCTGTTTCTTGAATTATCTCTCAAGGAACGAGTACCCAAAATACCAGAGCCACTTTGAGATATTGCTTTGTGGAATAATCCTTTAGAAAGCGGGCTAGATAAAAGAGTTCCTACAGCCTGACCGCCAGCTGATTCTCCAAAAATAGTCACATTATTGGGATCCCCACCAAAATTTGAAATATTACTTTTTACCCAATTTAATGCCTCTATTTGATCTAAAGACGCATAATTTCCTGATACTCCAGCTTCTGATTCAGCGGATAATGCTGGATGAGCAAACCAGCCAAGCGATCCTAGACGATAATTTATGGTTACAAGAATTACATCTTTTTTGGCAAACTTTGAAGTAAGATATATAGCATCTCCTCCGGATCCAAATCTTCCAGCGCCACCATGAATCCAAAACATTACTGGTAGATTTTCTGCATTTTCAGGCGCAATAACATTTAAAAACAGACAGTCTTCTGAAAAATTACTAGCCGATAGTCTTGGCGCAAAAAAAGATAGACTTTTAATTATCAGTTTTTCATACCAAGCCAAACCATAGCCATCTAGCATTAAATCCAAGAAGGCAGAGTTTCCTATATTTGTTGGTTGCATGCATGCAGAGCCCAATCTATCTGCATTTTTAATTCCTTCCCAAGACTTTATGGGCTTGGGAGGCTCCCATCGCAAGTCTCCAAGCGGAGCTTCTGCATACGGAATACCTAAAAAGAAGTTAACTTGATTTTCTTCATAACCTTGAAGTTTTCCTTTTGAGGTTTCTATTACTTTGGATGGAGATGATGAAGAGCAACCTATGAAAAGACCAATAATCAATAAAGAGAATACTGTTTTCATCAAAATATAAAGTCTCTTTTCGTATAACGCCAATAAGAAATTACAAAAACAATAAATTCATTTGCAAAAGCAATTGCAGTGCCTGTGCCAAAACTATTATCTAGAAAAAAACTTAACGTTCTCCCAATTAGAAAGCTGCCCATCAAAATACCAAAGGTTAAATAAACCTTTTTTCTCAATCGAACTCGATAGACGCTGATCAAAGACATCAACCCCAGAATTGTAAAAAAAGAATACCAAGCTCTGGTTTCGCTTAAAAAGAAATTAGAAGTTTCATTGATACCAATCATATTGGAAATGATTTCTGGAAAGAAAAGCCCTAGAACCCCAAACCCAAACCATTCGACTCCGAATATGAAAAGAAAAACTTTATCTAACATGGATTTTTAATTTTTTTTGATAGCATATATATTTATTTAAGCATATAAATAGCATCATGACGAAAAGAGGTTCTTTTTACTTAATTGG
Organism: Gammaproteobacteria bacterium; assembly: GCA_002689405.1. GTDB lineage: Bacteria > Pseudomonadota > Gammaproteobacteria > Magnimaribacterales > AG-339-G14 > MEDG-81. The sequence continues at coordinate 8,942 of NZFZ01000008.1, forward strand.
TATCTTATTTATTCTCATTTTAGGAGGGTGGTTTGCATATGAAAAATATTGGGANTANCGNGTAAAAGANGGNGCTAAAGCNCTTGGNTATGAACTNAANGACGAAGAAGTTAAATACTGGGTTAAAAGAATANGAAGTTACAACAAGATTGATGGCTTNGATGAAGANATTGANGNATTTGTTNNGCAAGATAANATTGCTATGCCNCNAACTGATGGNTTTTTATTTATAGGNAGTTCNTCAATTAGNNTNTGGNAGTCTTTGGAAGNGGANATGANTCCGNTNAANGTCATTAACAGAGGTTTTGGAGGCGCACATACCAAACATATAAATCGCCACAAAGATAAGATNGTTTTTCCNTATNAACCAAAAGCAATTGTATTTTTCTGCGGTANNAATGACATCAATGGCTGGAACNCNCCTGAAGATGTTTTTNCNGAATTTGAAAANTTCTANAANTCTGTAAAAGAAAAACTTCCNAAAACTATGGTTTTTGCTATNAGCATTCAACCATCTCCAAGTAGATTTGACCAAAGACCTAGACAGCAAAAATGGAANGANTCGGTNAGAAATCTTGCTNAGACAGAAGCTAACCTAGTTTTTGTTGATGTTTCTCNACCAATGTTATCTNCTGACGACAAACCCAGATCCGAGCTTTATACNGACGACATGCTTCATATGAATGAAAAGGGTTATAAAATCTGGACTAAACTAGTTANNATCAATTTAAAAAAATATTTTCCAGAAGATTTTCTATGAAGCTTAAGCTCTATCACGCTAAATGGTCTTTGTGCAGTCAAATGGTTCGTGTTGCCATGGAAGAAAAAGGCCTTTCTTATGAAAGCAATTTGATNAAACTTTGCGATCATTATCCTAAAGGAGAAAACCTTTCTCCGGAATATCTCGCGATAAATCCAAAAGGTGTTGTTCCTTCCATTGACCTAGATGGTGAGATTGTCACAGAAAGCACGAACATTATCAAAAGACTGAATACACTGACTGGTAAAAAAGATATTGACTTGTGGCCCGTTGATGTTGATCAAGACAAATTAAATTCTTGGGTAGAAGATACGACTCTTACAGATGGCGTACCTTTCGGTAAAACTCTTGGAACGGCAATACCTCCTTTTTCATTAATTTTAATTAACTTTATGGTTAAAAAATATTTATCTTTTTTTCAGGCCATAAAAGTATTTTGGAAACATCCTTTAAGAGATAGAGGGCGGGGGTTTCTAGCCATGAAATTCTTCAATATTCATAAACCTGTAGCAGCTAGCAGCTACAAAGTTTTAGTAAGGAGTTTAATGGATNTTGAAAAAAATTTAGAATCTTCCGGGCCATATTTTTTAGGTAAATTTTCTCATATAGATATTAATTTGATGTGTTGTTTTCATAGACTGTCAGACGTCAGGCTAGAAAAAATTTTAGAGATTGAGGAGTTGCCGAATATAAAAAAATATTGGGAGCTTTTAAAGAGCAGAGAAAGTTATAAAAAAGGAATTTTAGATTTTTATGGAGAAAAGGAAAACGGGGATATTGAAGAGGTATTCGGNCCGAATGTTTCCATGCACCTAGAGCCTCTTACGAGCATGATCAAAAATTATGAATCCTAAATATTTTATCAACATCTTTGTTCTAACTTTATTTGCGTGTGGNGGNGGCGGCACTGGAAATCCAGCAGATCCTNCGAGTGGCAGTGCTNCTAGCGCTAACGCAACAATTCTATATAGCCCCGCGACGCAATGTACTCTGACATCAATTTCTTCTTCTCTGACAAATTTTCCGNATAGTTCAAATGCATGTAACCAACCNTTATCTACAACCATGAAGACCATTTTGGCAGCTAATATGAATAATCCCATTAGCACCTTCACCNACTCACAATTTTATTACACATCGGACTTGTCTTCTTCAATACAAACACAGCTTAGAACAGCTATAGATGATGCTGCTGCAATATTTGGACATTTTGATCTTTACTTCTTTGGGATTGGCTCTGATTTGAATGCCTTCAATTCAAGCGTCAAGCAAAATTTTTGTGATGCTTTTGGTTATGCAACTTGTGGATCAGATGGAACTTTGCAGTATTTAATTAATATTGCAAACGGAACCACGCCAAATGATGCCGGAGCAAACACAATCGGGTTTAATCCTAATGATTCTAAGACGCCACCAAAAAAAGCATACTCAATTTACCAAGGCCTCAACAATGCTGATGCTCTGGAGACAATTGCAATTCATGAGTATTACCATATCTATCAGCACGCAACTACCATTGGCATGAGCAATGAATCTAATATCAGAAAGATGCCTCCTTGGTACTCAGAAGGAACAGCGCAATATGTGGCTGAATGGTTAGCTAGAGAAAAGGGATATGCAGAATCGACTGATAATTTTGCAACAAAAATGGGCCAACTTTGGGACGAAGCCATTGTTGCTTATGGAAATGGGACAAGAGTTAAAGATGGAGAGCAATATCCTATAAANAACCCTTTATCAGTTTGGGCTGTTGCATTCATGATTGAAAAGGCAACTGCAAGGTCGGGAATTACAAATGGAGTCCAAGAGATTTTAATCACCATTCCAAATCAGGTTAATGAGAAAGGGTGGTATAAGNCCTTTCAAGACAATACAGGGATAACTTTAGAAACTTTTTATACTCAGTTTAATTCGGCATTAAGTGCAAATGATAAATCCACTAGAGTCAGTAATCTTGTGACTTCTAATTTCGCCAGCACGGTTACGGGAAAATATAATTATTCCGTCTTGCAATTAACGGGTGCAGATACCTCAGTAAATTCTGGTGGTACACCTTCTGCTGCGGCGAGAACTCTTTATTTTTATGACAACGATACNAGTACCATACCNAGCTACCAAGGAGGCTACTCTGGTGCTTGGCCATACGTAGTCACTTCAAAAAATATTACAAAAGCGACTGAAATATCTGCTTNAATTACAAAAAATGTTAATGGAAATTATGTTTTGGTAGCTAATAAACCTGTTTATCAATATGCATCCGATACCACNTCATCAAAATCAGGAGCTACAATAAATCTATGGAAAGCTATAAAGTCTGATGGTACGGGAGTAGATGGAGCTAAAATAGCTCCTTAAAACACCTTTAGTTCTTANTAAACTAAGGGATGTCTATAGTGAAATTTTCTTTTTTTGTGTCTCAACCTAACAAGATGGGCATATAGATTATCGCTTCTTTGCGAGAGCGTTTTTTTCAAACGAGCCCTTCTTTGTCTTGCATGGATTGATCGGCCTAACCGTTCATTTCTATCCATATATTTAAGATTAGCTATTCTTGACTGATATGGCTACTAATTTAAAATTATTAAAAAAAAATTTGTGATAATTAATGTTTCTTAAAAAAATCATCTTTGTAACACTTTTTCTTTTTAGTATTCATGGTCTTGGTGCCGAAGAAAAAAAGACTCTTCCTGTANTAAAAGAGACTATCAAATTTAAAGAATTAACAGAGTTTGATGCGTGCTTTTTAATTTATAGAGCACCAATCAGCTTCAATTTAAAGGACATGTTAAGAGACTACATGAAGTTTAGAGAATTTGAGTGCGCAAAATACGACGAAATTTTAAAGCGTGCTTCAGTGATAAAAGGCTCCTCTTTTCCAAAAAATTCAAAAGCTTACGAAGTAAACAAAAAGAAATAATTTTCAGGCAATCTTATATACTTTTACGATGAGCCAAAATTTCAACCATCCATTGAGTACTCTTAGCGCATCTGAAATAGAAGATGCAGTTTCTGTTCTAAAAAATTCGAATAAAGAACATGAAAATTCTTCCTTTAGTTACATTTCCTTAGAGGAGCCAGACAAAAAATCACTTAAAGAAAAAANTAATTTAGACAGGTTTGTAAAAATAGTTGGAGTNGATCAAAAATCTAATGGNTTTGAGGCAGAAATAAACCTTTCAAAAAAAGAACTTTTNAAAGAAGAGAAAATTTCCAATAAAGCAGGACCTACTTATACCNTGGCTGAAATCTTTAAGGCGATTGAGCTAACTATGGGNGATGAGAATTATCAAAAGGCATTGGAAAAAAGAGGNATAAAAGATTTNAGTCTCATTCAAATAGATCCTTGGCCTGGTGGNGGGTTCGTAAATAANAACATTAAAAANGGTNACAGAGCNNTNAAAGCAATATCCTTTTTAAAAGATAGTGAAAANGACAATGCTTANGCTCGACCNATTCANGGTCTGATTGCGCATATTGATCTTACTGAAAATAAGGTTGTGGAAGTTGAGGATCATGGTGTCGTTGAAGTTCCNAAAGCTCACGCTAGATANGATAANGACGGCCAAGAGTCGTTAAGAGAAAATCCAAAGGAAATCGCCATCACCCAACCTGAAGGAGTAGGATTCTCTGTTGAAGATAACTTGATTTCGTGGGAGGGATGGCAACTAAGAGCTTCTATCGATCCTATTGAAGGCTTAGCCTTACATCAGGTTTCTTTAAATAATAGACCAATTTTCTACCGAGCAGGATTATCGGATATGGTAGTGCCTTATGGCTCATCTGATCCTATGCATTGGTGGAAGGCAGTTCACGATGGCACTGAATATGGATTTGGAACAATGACAAATTCTTTAACTTTGGGATGCGATTGTCTTGGGGAAATTTATTACTTGGATGCACATAAGTTAGCTTTTGATGGTTCCGTCGAAACAATCGAAAATGCAATATGCATTCATGAAGAAGATTTTGGCGTTCAGTGGAAACATAATGATTCCACTCATATGGGATACAACGAAGTAAGACGATCACGTCGTCTTGTAGTAAGTTCTTTTGCAACCATAGGTAACTATGATTACGGCATATTTTGGTATTTATATTTAGATGGCACGATTCAATTAGAGATAAAACTTACTGGTGTAGTTGGTATAAGCGCATTTCATGAAGACATCCACAAACCAGGACAAGATTTTAAAATTTCTCCAGAATTAGCCTCGCCAATTCATCAACACCTTTTTAACGTAAGAATTGATTGGGATTTGGATGATGGCGATAATCAGTTATTTGAAACAAATGTTGAGCCCTTACCTATTAATAATGCGAATCCAGAAGGAACTCAATTTCAAGCTGTTTCGTCACATTTAACAAAGGAGAGTGAAGCACAAAGGAATATTGCTCCAGAAAAAAGTCGTTCATGGAAAATCGTAAATCCCAAAAAGCTAAATAAAGTTGGCTTGCCAACTGCCTACAAGATACTTTATGGCAATACACCAACGCTGTTATCAAATCCTGATTCTCCGCCAGGAAAAAGAGCTGCATTTGCGAAACATAATATTTGGGCAACACCGTTTCAGAACGAAGAAAGATCTGGAGGCGGCAGACATACGGTTATGCATTCTGGAGAGGGCGGTTTAGAGGAAATTACGGCACAAGATAGAAACATAAGTGAATGTGACTTGGTTACATGGCTTACTTTTGGGGTAACTCATCTTCCGCGTCCCGAAGATTGGCCAGTAATGCCCGTTGAGTATTGTGGAGTTCATCTAATCCCGGTTGGTTTCTTTGATCAAAATCCAACGATTAATCTTCCTCCAAATTGTTCTTTCAAGTCAAAAAGTAATAAACAGTAAGGACTTGTCATGAGTTTAGAAGATTCTTTCAAGCCGGGAGTTACACAAACAGGTCCAAAGGGTCAATTGGCGCATCCTACAACTTTGGAACACAGCAAGCGTTTAGAAAAAAAGCTTTATAAAGTTGGTAATAATGCTTGGTCATTAATTGGCAATGGCCTTTCCAACCAATCTTTTGTAGAAGGACCCGAAGGTTTAATTTGTATTGATACTGGTGAAAGTAATCAGGAGATGGCTGCGGCCTTGAAGGAAGTTAGAAAAGAAACTCAAGCTCCAGTTGTTGCATGCATTTATACCCATTTTCACTATGTTGGCGGCACGCAAACACTTGTTGATGAAAATAAAAATATAGCAATTTGGGGACATGATGGTATTCAAGCCAATTTAGATAGATTTGGTGGAGAGGTTGCGCCTAGAGTAACTAGAGGTTTGGCTCACCAGTTCGCGACTTCCATGCCTCAAGAAGGACCTGATGGCATTGTTAATTTGGGGCTTGGAAATTTTTTTCGAAACCCAGAACATGCTCCTTTCACTAACGGCTATGTTCCACCAAAACACACATTCATTCAGCCGACAAAAGCAAAAATAGCTGGCTTGAAAGTAGAGTTTTTTCCTGCCCCATCCGACGCGACCGATTCCATTACCATTTGGTTTCCTGATTTAAAGCTCGCCATAAATAATCTACTGTGGCCGGTTTTATTCAATGTTTTCGCTATTAGAGGAGAAGAATATCGAGACCCCAGAATTATGATGAAAGGTTTGGACGAACTAGCTGAACTTGAAGCAGAAAATTTGATTGGTGCTCACGGTCCGCCATTTTCAGGGCAAGAAGAAATAAAAAAAATAATTATAAATTATCGAGATACTTTGCAATTTTTATGGGACCAAACCGTAAGATGCGCTAACAAAGGACTTACTCTAAATGAGGCCGTTAGCACGATTAAACTTCCAACCCACTTTCAAGATCATTACACCACTCAACAGTTATATGGTGTCGTAGAGCACCATGTCAGACAAATCTATTCTGGTCTTTTTGGATGGTTTGATGAGGACGAAGCAAATCTTTTTCCAGTGCCTTCTCCCGAAAGGTCTGTACGCCTAATAAAGGGCTTTGGTGGAATTGAAAAGGTGAGAGCAATTATTGATTCGTCTTTGGAAGAAGAGGATTTTCGTTGGGCGATAGAGCTTTCTTCATGGCTAGTTCGTTCAAATCTGAACGCTCAAGGTATTGCAGATGCTGGAGAACTTGAGGATCGAAAACGTTTAGCTTCTGCGCTTAGAGGAGTAGCATATACAACTTCAGCTGCAAATATAAGGAACTGGTGTATAACCAGAGCTCTTGAGTTGGATGAGTCTTTGAACTTAAGTCGTTTCAGGAAGCACCGTTTCAACAAAAGAGAGCTAGAGAGGCGCACCCCCGTTGATTCATTAAAATTATTACGCGTGCTTTTGATTCCAGAAAAAGCAGATGCTTACACACAGACTTTACATTTTAATTTTTCTGACGATGAAAATATTTTTTACTCAATTAGAAACTCTGTAGCAGTAATTGACACAAAATCTGAAGGGAGTCTTTCTTTAAACTTATCTTCAGATACTTGGTATGATCTTTTGAGTATGAAAAAAACTCTTTCAGAAGCTGACGAAGAAGCTTTAATAGATATGAGCAACTCTGATGAGGTAAAAAAATTCTTTTCTTGTTTTGACCTTGAATCTTTAAATAGCTGATAATACTCTTGTGAAGAGATTAAATCCTGACACAGGCAAGCCTTTTGAAATTGGAGACCCCAGGCCTAAGTCCGACATCCAAGATGGGAAAGTCTTTGGTGGATACTACACATCTCTATATAAAGAACGTCCTCAATCGGGAGAGTATTTTGAAGAGTTCTGGGTGCTAGAAAATTTATCAAACTAAAGATATGAAGTTGGAATTACACGAAAAAAATAAATCTTTTACTTGGAAGCAAAAATCCCCCCCATTTAGCTTTCTTTCTGAAGCAGAAGTTCAGCAATACGACGAGGAAGGTTTTTTTCTTCTAAAGGGTGTGTTTTCAAAAGAAGAAATTGATCAAGTTTTAAATGAAATAGATCCTTTTGAAGAAAGAGTGACAGAAGATCTTCGTCAATATGAGGACGGAAAGTTTTTAATTTCTAGAGCAGATGATATTACATTTACTACTCATTTAGTCTTATATTCAAATTTCTTAAAATCTTTTGCGAGTCATAAAGTTTTTCAAGGCTTGTGTCAGGATTTAATCGGTGGAGACGTAAGATTGTATTGGGATCAAGCAGTGTATAAGAAAGCAGATACACAAGAAGATTTTCCCTGGCATCAAGACAATGGCTACACTTTTGTTAATCCTCAAGCTTATTTAACTTGTTGGATACCTTTAACCGATACTGATGAATCAAATGGCTGTCCTTGGGTTATTCCAAAATTACATAAAATGGGAACGCTTAAGCATGATGTCACTGAACTAGGCTACAAAATAAAACTTGATGATTCTGATGCTATACCAGTTCCAGCAAAAGCAGGAGATATTGTAGTCTTTTCTTCTTTGACCCCTCATTGCACAGGACCAAACAAAACAGACTTAACCAGAAAATCTTACATTCTTCAGTATGCTCCTAATGGCGCAGTTCGTTATCCGCCTTTTTCTGATAAAGAAGAGGCCAACAATCCTGATAGACAGTTTTTTGTAAATAAAAAAAATTAGTCTGTTATTAAGCCAAATTCTTTAGCACTCTCAGCGGCAGATTTTACAGCCTCTTTAGCGGATCTTGGATTCCAGCCTAATAAATTTCTTGCTTGTGAAGAATCCATGCTTCTTTCTTTGCCTAAGCCTTCGGCAATCATTTTTAAAGCAGGCAGGAAAAGTGCTAGAAACTTAATTAGCCAGTTTGGTGCCACTCTCTTTGGAATTTTGGAAGCAGATTCTGGAAAGAGTTCCGAGAGGTACTCATTTTGATCTTTCATGAACATGTTTTCTGAAGAGCAAACAAATCTTTTACCTGCAGCTTCAGGCTTGGTCATCGCTAATAATTCAAGTGAGGCGACATCCCTAACATCAACAACACCCATATCCCAATTAGGAACTATGGGATATTTACCATTCATCATATCTAGAATTGCACCTACACTGACGCCAAAATCTTCTTCTAAAATTGGGCCGAAAACCATTGCTGGTAAAACCGTAGAAAGTTCCATGCCAGAAGTATCTTTTTCCATGAAATCCCAAGCAGCTTGCTCAGCCAAAGTTTTTGATTTTGCATATACATTGGTTGTTTTGCTTTTTGGATCGGTCCAATCTTCTTCATTGAAGACACCTTGTTTGTCAGTACCGTACATAATTGCAGCTACAGAGGATGTAATGACAACTCTTTTAACTCCAGCTTTCGAAGCAGCTTTTAAAACTCGCAACGTTCCTTCTACTGCAGGCTTTACCATTTCGTCTTCATCCTTTGGCAATTGCATAGCAATTGGCGACGCTACATGCAAAACATAATCGCATCCTGCCATGGCCTCGTCCCAACCCTCATCGGAAGATAAATTTGTTACTTGCCAATCAACCGAAAGATCTGATTTGCCTTCATATTTTTCTAAGCCATTTAAAAGCGTTTGGTTGAGTTTATTGGTTCTGGATAAGTCTCTTACCGTCGCTTTGACCTGATAACCTGCTGCGGCAAGCTGAATAATACAATGCGAAGCAATAAATCCTGATCCACCTGTTACTAAAACTGTTTCTTTATTTTCCATAATTCATCTTTGGTAATGTTTAATGAATTCATCTTATAATAATTTATTTAAAACTAACAAAATAATGTCACCGCAAGATTACTGGAAGGCAAATTTAAAACTTCTCGCAGTTCTACTCTTTATCTGGTTTGTTATCTCTTTTGGCTTTGGAATTATATTTTCTGATTTTTTAGACCAATTTTCTCTAGGCGGATTTAAATTGGGATTTTGGTTCGCTCAACAAGGTAGCATTTATGGCTTTGTTATTCTCATCTTTATTTATGTTTTTGCCATGCATCGTTTGGAAAAGAAAATGAAAGACCAGGAAGAGGAAAATGAGTAGCCAACTTTTGACCTATTTATTTGTTGGCCTATCTTTTGCTTTGTACATCGGTATTGCGATTTGGTCACGAGCCAGTTCTACAAATGAATTTTATGTAGCAGGTAAGGGAGTAAATCCAGTCGCCAATGGTATGGCAACAGCAGCAGACTGGATGTCTGCAGCATCTTTCATTTCCATGGCAGGACTGATTTCTTTTTTAGGAAAGGATGGAGCTGTTTATCTCATGGGTTGGACTGGTGGATACGTTCTNCTTGCCTTGCTTTTAGCTCCATANNTAAGAAAGTTNGGNCAATACACCGTGCCAGATTTTATTGGCACAAGATACTATTCAAAAACAGCGCGGTTGGTTGCCGTTTTGTGTCTGATATTTATTTCCTTTACTTACGTTGCAGGTCAAATGCGAGGGGTTGGTATCGTTTTTTCTAGATTTTTAGAAGTCGAAATAAATGTTGGTGTCATCATTGGGATGATAGTTGTCTTCTTTTATGCAGTCTTGGGAGGCATGAAAGGTATTACTTATACTCAAGTTGCTCAATATTGCGTAATGATATTTGCCTACCTCGTTCCTGCAATTTTTATTTCTATATTGATTACTGGAAACCCCGTTCCNCAATTGGGATTTGGCGATACCTTAATGAATAGCTCAACTTATCTTTTAGATAAGCTTGATCAGCTGTCTGTTGATTTAGGCTTTAACGCNTATACGGAAAATACCAAATCAAACATTGATATTTTTTGCATTACNGCAGCTTTGATGTTTGGTACAGCTGGCCTTCCCCATGTCATCGTAAGATTTTTTACGGTGCCTAAAGTAAGCGATGCCAGAAAATCTGCTGGCTATGCTTTAGTTTTTATAGCTTTGCTTTATACAACGGCTCCGGCAGTAGCAGCTTTTTCAAGAGTAAATTTCATAGAGTCAATTCAAGAGAAAAGTTATGNAGACTCACCNGNTTGGTTTAAGAATTGGGAGAATATTGGCCTTATTGCTTGGCAGGANAAAAATGAGGATGGCTTGATCAATTATTCTGCNGGGAAACCTTTTGAAGGCAGTAGGCCAATTTTCTNANATGGTATNGGTTCTCAAGGAGAACGAGAAATAGNAAANACNCCNATCAAAGATAATTNGAATGAAGTNTATATNGATCGAGACATTATGGTTTTAGCCAATCCNGAAATAGCTAAGCTGCCNGCATGGGTNATGGCTTTGGTTGCNGCAGGTGGATTAGCTGCAGCNCTNTCTACAGCAGCNGGACTTCTTTTAGTCATTTCTTCTTCNATATCTCACGATTTGCTNAAAAAAACTTTCATGCCAAAAATAAATGAAAGACAAGAATTATTTTATGCAAGATGNTCGGCTGCGATNGCAATTCTTATTGCAGGACTTTTCGGTATTTATCCGCCGGCTTTTGTAGCACAAGTTGTTGCTTTTGCCTTTGGCTTAGCTGCATCAACAATTTTTCCTGCTCTTCTTTTAGGAATATTTTCTAAAAGATTGAATAAGGAAGGTGCAATAGCAGGCATGTTGGCAGGATTAGTCTTTACCGCTAGCTACATTATTTATTTTAAATTTCTATTCAGTGAGCTTGATACAAGTTCCAATTGGCTATTGGGTATTTCTCCAGAAGGAATAGGTTTTTTAGGAATGATTATTAATTTTGCAGTTGCAATATCGGTTTCANCATTTTCANCCAAACCTCCAATTGAAGTAGGGNAGATGGTTGATAAAATAAGATTNCCATGANAATNATAAANTTTNTAACTCTAATNNCTTTCTTACTTATTTCTCCATTAACTTTTTCTGAAAGTNAGGATAAAAATTATCANGCACGCCTTCAAGATGTNATGAAGGCTAGAAAGCNAATGGATAAAAAAAGAGAAAGAGANNAGATCAAAGATCTNGCTCAAGATNTAGCACAAGAAATCTTAATNATTGATACCCATCTTGANACTCCCATTCAACTTTATATGCAGNAGGATAANAANGGATCATANGAAGANATNACCAAGGCTTCNTCCTTACACTTTGATTATGATCGAGCTGTCAGTGGAGGNCTAAATGTACCTTTTTTTGTTATTTTCACTCCGCCNTCTGCAGAAGAAAAAGGTACAGCNTTTGAAATGGCTGAAGAACTTATTCAGATTCTTGAAGATATNATGNANAAAAANCCNAACAAATTTAGATTNGTGAANTCNCCNGNAGAAATNACAAANGATAANGATNTTATGCAGNTTGTTTANGGNATGGAAAATGGNGCTCCAATNGAAAGNAAGCTTTCAAATATNAAATTATTTTCNGACATGGGGATCAATTACATNACTTTGGCACATTCGAAAAGCAATCATATTTCAGANTCCTCNTANGATGAAAATAAAAATTGGGGTGGNNTAAGNCCNTTNGGNAGAGAAGTAGTNNCTGAAATGAATAANCAAGGNGTAATGATNGACATAAGTCANGTNTCTGATGCAGCCTTNTANGAAGTTNTNNNNTTAACAAAGACACCNGTTATTGCTTCTCANAGCTCATTNAGGCATTTNGTNCCTGGATTNGANAGAAANGTTTCAGATGACATGTTGNGAGAATTAGCTAAAAACGANGGNGTNATNCAAATTTGTTTTGGNTCTGAATTCATTGCNGAAAAGAAAAAATATCCAAAACTTGTTGTCACCGTTCAAGATGTTGCTGATCANATAGATCGAGTAAAAAATNTAGTTGGNGTTGATCACGTTGGAATNGGTTCCGATTACGATGGCTGGCGGAATTTTCCTGTTGGCTTAGAAGATACTTCCACTTACCCAAATCTAATTGAAGAGCTCTTAAAAAGGAATTATTCAAAAGAGGAAATCAAACAGATCTTCGGAGGAAATTTATTAAGGGTTTGGCAAGAAGTAAAAAAATTCTCAGAGTCTTGATAGAAAATTCTTATTTGCTATATTAAATCTCCAAAATATTTTTTTTAAGGAGAGAAAAAAATGAAAAATTTTTTAATTTTAATTGTAACTTTTGTTGCAAGTGCTGCTTATGCAGTTCCAGCAATGAACGTTTTTACAATCAATACTTCTGACCCAATGGGTTACATGGAATGGGCTAGAAAAAGCGCCCCAATCACAGCACCACCGTCAAATGCATCAGCCGCTGGTGTATGTTTGTCCACAGCTGGTGCTGAAGAATTTGGCGATATGTACTTTTTCAATCTGTTTGATAGCAATGTAGATTCTTTGAGTGGAGACTATTACAGCCCTGAAATTGCTGCTGAGATTGCAAAGATAGCGAACAGAAGAACTGTCAGAATGGTAGATCATTACACACCAATGGAGCCTGCCGGAGATGGTTTTGAAGTGGGTTTAACTTATTCAAATTATAATTTGAATGTTTATACAAAAAATCCTCAAGCTTATATGGAGGCTCTTAAAGAATATGAAGCCGCAGCACAAGCAAATGGTTTTGAAGACGTTACCTTAAGTGCTTTTCAAATAAATACTGGCGATTATTCAGGTCAAATTTTGGTTGTCACGCAAGCACCCAATGCTAAAAGACTTGGACAATTTCTGGATGCAAGAAATGAATCCTGGTCCACTTCTCTAGGAAATAGATTTCCAAAATTAAGGAAATTGAAGAGAGGCATCATGATGAATTGTGAAGTTGTCTACGTTAGATAATTTAAGGAGAAAATTATGAAATTTATAAAAATATCTTTACTTGCTAGTTTACTTATAAGTACTTCAGCAATTGCGCAGCAATTTGCAGCGACAGGTATGCATGCTGGCTTTGGAGTAAATTCATTAAATCCAGTTGCTACTTTTCAAAACGTTAGCAAATATATGGAATCTGCGGATTTTAAAAAACTAGGTATTACTGCTGGGTTATATGCCAACAACGTTAATGGCGCTGATGATACAACTCATCTTATTGAGTTTTATTATCCAGATGCTGCGTCTTATCAAAAAGCTGTTGATATGGCTGCCACCTCTTCTGCAGTGGCAAATTTATTATCTACTGCTGCACAAAACGGTACGCAAAATACTTATGAATCTGTCTACATCAATGTCAGAGAAAAAATTACTGCAGCCGATGTAGAAAAAAACAAAGTTTTCTATGTATGGCGCGTCGAAACTTCTGATCTTCCAAGATATCTTCGTGAGTGGGACAAAATGATTGAAGAAATCGAAGAAGAGGGCATAGCTAGCGATTCTTATGGCATGAAAGTTGCTTTTGCCGGCGCAGTTCATGGTGAATCTCTATTTGTCTGGGCGGGTTATGAAAATCAGCAACAAATGATTGAACAACTTGCAGTATTTAATGCTTCAGAAAGCTTTGCTAATTTTAATAATAGAACTCAAGGCTTTTCTTCTATTGTTGCTAACGAAATATCGACTCAATTAGCTCTATGGAATGGCGCGCTTTACACTGAGTAAGCTTAAAAAGGCGGGGAAACTCGCCTTTTTAAATAGTTTTAGCTTAATTTTCTAGAAATTTTTTTATGAATTGAACTTCAGCCTCGTCATAGGCTGATCCATCAACTCTATAAATATCGTGAAACCATTCTTTTGGCTCTGGTAATTCATCTCCCTCATTTACGAATTCACCTTTTTTCTTTTTTCCTTGAAGTTCTAAAATTGTTGACCAGCCAAAATGTGTTTGGCTTTTACCTGCGACAAAACCCCAGTTGTAACAACCGACATTTTCTTTTTTAAAGATTGGAAGGGAGAATTCAAAAGTGGTACCAAATTCTCTAGCCATGTATTCGGTACATATCAAAGGTCTTCCAAATTCTCTAAGCCTTTCAATTGTGGGTTCTAGTTTCTCTGCCTCATAAGTATGAAAGGTTATTATGTCTGAATTTTCACCATTGAGTTTTAAGATCTCGTCACCGATGGCACCATCTAAACAGGCAGTTAGAGGTTGAGAAGGCCTAACTTCAAAAGCCCATTCCCAAGTATATTGAAGTAATTTGAGAGCTTTATCACCAATACCGAATTGACCCGGTTCGTTATAAATATCCCACATCAAAATTCTTTCATCATTTGAATAGTCTTTGAGTACACCCTGGACAAATTCTTTTAATCTATTTAATTCTTTTGCCTCAATTTTTTCTTCATCAACTTGATTGACTAATTCTATACCAGGACTTTGCTTCCAACCGGAGTTGTGAACTCCTTTTACTGGCAAAGGTTGTTTGCCTAATTTTGGATAGGGTCGGTGACAGTCATCAAAGAGCACAATGATTGGTTTGATATTCCTTTTTTCACAAATATCTAAAAACCTATCAAAAGTTTTTTTGAATTTCTCATTCTCAGACCAAAGCAAATCATGCAGATAAACTCTTAAAGAATTGAAGCCAAGATCTTTCGCCCAATCCAATTCTCTTTCAATTGTTTCTTCATCAAAGGTATCCTCTTGAAACATTTCCAGTTGATTGATTGCTGAACTTGGTAAAAAGTTGCAGCCAACAAGCCACTGTTGTTTTTTGTACCAACTGTTTGCTTTTTCTTTTGACCACTTCATATTTTAAATTTTAATAAATCAGAATAACAATTGAAAACATATAGCAGCCACAAACCGCTGAGGTAAGGTTTTTTCTGAGTTTTAAGTAATCAGGATTAGTAAATTGAGGATTAATTTTGGACTCTAAGAGATAGAAAAGAAAAAATAAGAAAAATAATAAAGTCATTGCATAAATGAGATTTATCCAAGCCAATAAAATGGCTCCAAACCCCAAAAGGGAAAAGACAATGGCCAAAACTAGATTTTTTTGATTTGTTGAATCCAAACCCCAAATGATTCCAGATAAAAAAGAAATTATTATTCCCCCGTATACAACCAATAATTGAAAAGAAATCTCTTCGTAAGTTTCTCCTAGAATCCAAGGGAGGATTGTGAGAGTTGCAAAGGGTAGAAAGCCTAAATAACCTAGGGTAATTTTAGTTTGCATTTATCCATGAGCCATTTTGAGTAGAGTCATGAAAAGTATACCCGTTCCAATAACACCCGCTATTAGTATTACTAAGTCAACAACGAACACCTGAAAAAGCTTCAGCCAAGATCTTTCTTTTCCTTCTTTGGTATCTTGTATTAAGAAAATAAATGCACTGATCTTAAAAAGAACAAAAGCAATTATGAAAGTTATTCCACCTAGAATAAAGATCCCAGAGCCCATTGAAAATTATATCCTTCTAGAGCTTATATCCCGACTGACCGTGCTCAGCAACATCCAGACCTTCTTCCTGAGAATCATCAGACACTCTTAATCCAAATATAGACCTAGTGATAAGTAATAAAATTACTGAACCAACCAGAGTAAACAAGCCAACACTCACCGCGCCAATAACTTGTGTGGTCATGAGATCACTGAAACTTGAGCCTTCATCAAATCCAATTCCGCCATAACTTTCGGCAGTTAAAAATGGAATAAGCAAAATTCCAAGCAGTCCACCAATACCATGAACAGCGAACACATCAAGTGAATCATCAATATTAAAGGTTTCTTTAACGATATTGACCATGTAGTAACAAACTCCACCGGCAATTAAACCAATGATTAAGCCACCCATAGGCCCAACTGATCCACTTGCAGGGGTAATGGAGGCTAAACCAGCAATACAACCAGTTACAGCTCCAACCAAAGAAGACTTGCCAAATTTAACTTTTTCAATGATGATCCAGACAATTGTTGCTGTAGCTGCTGATATGTGAGTCACCAAAATTGCCATACCGGCATCCCCATTCGCAGCAAGTGCACTTCCACCATTGAAGCCAAACCAGCCAACCCACAACATACATGCTCCCATCATGGTTAAACCTGGGTTATGAGGAGGTTGTACAGAATTTGGGAAGCCGTCTCTTGGACCTAAAAAGTAGGCTATTACTAGAGCAGTTATTCCTGCAGTAAGGTGCACCACAAGTCCACCTGCAAAATCCCTTACTCCCATTTCATATAGCCAGCCTCCTTCAGCCCAAATCCAGTGAACCACAGGAGCGTAAATTAAAATTACCCATAGTAAAGAAAAGACTGCTACAAAACTAAACTTAATTCTCTCTGGATAAGCTCCAACTATCAAAGCAGGAGTAATGATGGCAAAAGTCATTTGGAACATAAAAAATACACTTTCTGGAATATCTCCAGACATGCTCTCTCTTGATAAATTAGCTAAAAATAGATTTCCTAAATCTCCAACATAAGCCCCAGTCCCACTAAAGGCAATACTATAGGCAATTACTAGCCAAGCAATCGAACTGATACAAGCAATTGTAAAACAATGCATCAAAACCGAAAGAATATTACTTGCTCTTACAAGGCCTGCGTAAAATAATGCTAAGCCAGGCAAAGTCATAAATAAAACTAAAGCGGTGGATGTAATTATCCAAGCGGTGTTACCAGTATCCATAAATTATTCCCCTTATTATGTATTTTTAAAACTTTATCAAAAAGTATTTTGAACTTTAAGTCTAAATTAGTGCAATAAATGCACTATGATAGGGCAGTTATGAACTTCTTGGATATCTAGATAGAATTTGGGAAATTATCTCATTGGCAAGATCTTGATCATCTAGAGAGGAAGAGTTTATTCTCATGTTTGCATACCAAACAACTTTATCTAGACCCTCATCAAAAAATTTAACTGATAAATAATTTACTGGGGGAAAGTCATTTGCGTAAAACTTATAGGAAAAAGGATCATTTCGATAACCGTAAAAAAAATGTGAAGAATTTATTTGGTTGCGACGCTCCTTTTCTTTAACTGAAAAGCTTACTTTTAAAAGGGATTGATCATTTTGATTTAATCCAAGCTGCACTAAAGATGAAGATAATGCTTTCGCAATTCTATTTATTCTTATGGGATTTTCTTCTTCATCAGATTCAACTCTAAAGGGATCGGGCTTAAATATTTTAAAGTCTTTGTATTTATTCGCAGAGAAAGCTTCATCGGAATCAACTTTGACTACGAAGCCAGACGCACAGGATGTGAGCAAAACTAAAACGACTAACCTAGCTAACACGAATTTATTATAACTTTGTTATAGTATTTGAAGAAATTTTTTTATGGAGAGAAAAATGAAAAAAATTATATTTATATTGATGTTTCTGGCTTCCTCATTAAGCTTCACATCGCCCACCTGGATTGAATTCTTAATAAAAGTAGATAGTCCTCAAAATGCAGCGAAAATTGTAGCTGCCACAGATAAATTTATGTCTTCTGAATTTGTAAAAAATAACTTTAAAGGATCATTACACTTAAATGCCTATATTTCAGGCGGCAAGGTAGAGGAGACTCATGCTTTTGCAATTCTCCAGCCAAGTCTTGCAGAACATGAAATTTGGATGGCGAAAGTAAGTAATCCAGAGAATGAAGAAGTGAGAAAATTCGGCTCTGTACTCAATGCAAACTCCGAAGGGATTGGCACAAGAATCAATAAATTCATACAAACCTATGGGACACCCTCAAACAAAGATACCGTTTGGGCAATTTATCCATTTAGAACAAAACAATCAAATGTTGAAGATATTATTGAAGCAACTGAAGATTTAAATGAAGCAATCAAAGACACATTTCCTGGACAGTTTGGTCTTTCAGAAAGAATGGCTGGTGGAGGAATGCAAACGCACCTTTACACTGTTGGTTATGAGTCTTTAGCAGAAATGGAGCAATGGGAAGATTCGGCTCCCAGGGATGCTGGGGTTTCACCTTTCGATAAAGAGATGGATAAGCTTGTTGAGTGGCATGAAAGAGAAATAGTTAGAAATATCAGAGTTTATGATTCTGCTATGACTCTTCAAGATTTTGTTGAATAAAATGAAAATAATTACAGTGACTTTAGCCGCTCTTATTTTTGCTGTAGCTTGTTCTTCTGCAGAAGATGAAATGGAAGTTTCATTTTCCAATCTNGGNTCAGAAGAATANCCNCANATGTTTTATATGGAGTATGTNCCATGTCAAGAAGGNGTTTACTATACTGCNGAAAANTTCAGAAACGACGTTTTNCCTGAGTGGCAAGATNTNTTGGTNGANGTNAACTCACCNTTNGTNTCTGCNTATGGTATTCAGCATNTTCAAAGACTNNCTTCTGATAACGAAGATGGTTTTTGGCAATTAATTTGGAATACNAAAGCNGATGCCGAAGCTGCNTGGGNAGTCTGGAACTCAAATGAAAATGTAGCCNNATGGACAGAAGAGACNGCTGAAATCTTGTCTTGTNATGGNGAAAATAANTTTTCTTTTGATGCTTATATAGCAAGAGCNAATGANACNTTTGGNGAGTTTGAAACTTCCAGTTTTACNTCTGAATATTATCAATGNCTTTACAAAGAAGGCAAAGAGGGCGCAGATCTTCGTGAAGTAATAGCTGAACTTGAAACGTTTNTGGANAGTGCTAATTCTCTTCCAGGACCNTTTAGTTATGTNATTNTNGGTCCCGATTACGAAACNAANGAAGTTGACTTTTTNTGGGGNAATTTTTATCANTCGGAAGAAGCAAGNCNAGCCTTTGATNCNGAGTGGCAAAAACTTNATCCTGATGTTGANGATAGTTGGAACATGGTTTCAGATTGCGAAGAGCCTAGATATTACAACTCAGGAATAGTTCCNACGAGCTAAAGATTATTTAGTTTTAAANNAAGCNAAGCAACCGAAAATACCTGGTTCGTCCTCCGNNAGGAGGTCGACCTGGGTNCTTTCNATNAATTNAGNATATTTTNGATTNATTTCTGAAGGAAAANAATNNAGTATTTTTTNTGTCATTAAAATTGGTTTTAGGGCNTTNAAAATNGATCCTCCTAAAATTACTTTTTCACATGAAAAAGACAAAACCAAATCATTGATCGTTGAAACAAGAGTTTTGAGAAAATTCTCTATTATAAAGAGCTCATCTTTACTTCCATCCAAAGCAGAAGATATTATCTTTTCAGAAGAAAGTTTTCTCTCGAATTTTTCTTCATAAAGCTTTTCAATTCCAGGACCGCTTAAGATATTTTCAAGAGAAAAAAATTTTTCGTTATCTCTCAAGTCGAAATTTTCTAACATGCCTTTAGTTGGGCTATAAGTATTTCCAAATTCTGTCGGAATAATTTGACTATTAATAATTAGCGTCACTCCCAGACCAGTTCCTGGCCCTATCAATATAGTATTCTCATTAGAGGGAGCTCCATTTTTAATAGGCAAAAAACTTTCCTGATTAATTTCACTTAAAGACTGAGCTACTGCTTCCCAATCGTTTAAAAGCAAGCACTCTTTAAGGTTCAGTTTAGTTTTTAGTTCGTTGGCATCAATTAACAAATCTCTATTCGTGAGATTTATAGAACTCTGATTATTAGGGCCAGCTGCAGCAATAACGAGACAATCAATTTCGTTCTTTTCTTTTTCTAATAATTTTGCAAGAAATGAAATGAAATCTTTATCGGCAATTTTTTCTTTTGATATTTCGGATAATGTATTTTCTATAAAAGATGCATATCTGATATTTGTTCCACCAAGATCGATTAAAAGGGCGTTTTTCATTTTTTATCTTTGTAATACCTTCGGAACATATGACTTCCGACGGCTACAAAGATAAACCACACAAATGAGAACGTAAAGAAGAATACGTTTGCTAAAAAAGTAGGGTTTTCCATAAGAGGAAAGTATTAACTCAAATTAAATTAAGCTTATAAAGAGGGTAGTGATTTAAATTCTATTAATATTACAATGTACAGATGAAATTTTACCCACCACATTATTTACTGGTTCTTTCACTATGCATGCTCGCCACTTGGTACTTCGGAAAGTCTTCTTCACAGACTTTGTCTCTTATCTTAGTTGGACTTGGCCTCATTGGATTGGGATTTTTATTAGCTTTCAATTCAATTGCAAGATTTATAAGAGCGAAGACCGGTGTTGTACCTTTTAGTGAGTCTACTACTTTGATTACAGAGGGTTTTTACAAATACACAAGAAATCCAATGTATGTTGGTATGAATTCTTTTTTATTAGGATTGTTGATCATCCTAAATAATCCAATTAATTTTATCTTTTTAATTATTTTCTTTTTTATCGTAAGAAATTTGTTTGTCATTAAAGAAGAGGTCCAGATGGAAGAGACTTTCGGAAGAGATTATTTAACTTATAAAGGAAAGGTAAGACGCTGGTTGTAAAAATCTAGTTTACTGTTTCTTGAGTTACTATTGTCTTAATTTGAGCACCATCTCCCAGAAAACCACTTAATTCATCAAAGAAGTTATCGGGATCTAGCCCGCATGCTTCAGGAGCTAACACTCCAAATTTAGTAATCTTTTTCTCAAGTAACATTTTCAATCCGCACGCCAATGGAAAGCCAGTTGCTGCACCCATAGACATATTTTCTTCAAAACCATCTAGCGTAACAGCAACAATAGTTTCAGTTTCGTTTTTCAAACCCTGAGCCAGTCCATAAACCTCAGGCAGGGAATTTAAAATATCCTTGGGCTTACTCACCTTATTTCTTTCAAGTCTTTCCAATATATTTGCTGCTTGACTCTTTGTGAGTAGCTTTATTTCAATAAAGAATCTAATCATTTTGAAGACAAAAACATTAACTAATTCGTTACCATGCATTAAATTCAAACTTGTTGAAATGTCTGGATAGTGATGAGGGAAAGTTATTGCTTCAGGATGACCGAAAATACTTGCTTTAAATTTACCTAACTGAGGATATTGAACATTTACTTTTGTTAAGGGCCTTACCATTTTAAATTTTTTATTCATATAAACTTTAACTTGTCCTATCATCTGTTCAATGCCATGCTCCATTGCAGCATTGGCTCCCGTTTGAGAACTTTCTTCTTCTGGCTTTGCCCCAGAGACATCCCAGCCTGTATAAACATTTGAAACTTTATCCAANTCGTTCATAGCTTTTAAAGCAAGCATATTAGTTATGCCTGGACTGGCTCCTAATCCTAAAATAGCAATCTTGTTTTTTTCCTCAGCTAATTTATTTAGGGAAAACATTTTTTCAGTTGGCTCCCAATCATCACATATATCCAAATAATGACAATTTTGCTCCAACGCAATCTCTAAGATTGGATAAGCAAGCTTAAAAAATGGCCCTGTGAGATTAAGAACTACGTCTGCGGAAACTGTAGCTTTTCTAAGAGAATCTTTGTCTAAAACATTTAGGCCTATCCCGGTAATCCTGTCATCGTTAAAGGCTTTAGCATAATCAGATGCGGCAGTTTCGTTTATATCGGCGATAGTTATAGAATCAATTCCACCTATAGAGCTGACTGCCGAGGAAGCAAATCTGCCCATGCCACCACTACCTCCTAAAACCAAAACTTTCATCAACAAGTATTAAACATGAGTAAAGGATATTTTCAAAATTTTTTAAAAATTGATAAATTTAAGGTTAAATTCATCAAGAATATATAAGGGAGAAAACTACATGACTAATAAAATCAAAGAAGATCCAAGAATAGATCCAAGAATCAAAGAACAGTGGAAAGATATAAACTTTCCTGAGGTATTGGTTGAAAGCACTTCTAGGGAAGAAATGCTAGCTAAGGTAAATACAGAAGAGGGACAAGTGGAACTCATGATGTATGAAGCTGTTTTTAACGATCCTAGGTTAGATGATGCAATCTCATCTGATGGGCTTAAAAACGAAACCATAGAAATAGATTCGCAACCAGATGGCAATAAAATAAAACTTTTAAATATTCGTCCTGATAATAACGATGTACTTCCTTGCGTTTACTACATTCATGGCGGCGGCATGGAAATTGGCTCTTGTTTTTATAAGCTCTATCAAGCCTTCGGTAGATTGATTGCTCATCAAAATGTTTCAGTAATCATGGTAGATTTTAGAAATGCCAGAGTGCCGTCTTCAGTTCCAGAGGTAGCGCCTTTCCCAGCAGGGTTAAATGACTGTGTTTCAGGTTTTGATTACATCAAAACAAATTCAAAAAAACTTAATATCGATCCGGAAAGAATTGTTATTTCAGGAGAAAGTGGNGGAGGAAATTTGACTCTTGCGACGGGAATGAAATTATCTCAAGCAGGCAGGTCNAATGAANTCAAAGGTCTTTATGCTCTTTGCCCTTATATCGCAGGAATTTGGCCATTACCTGAAAATCCTTCTTCTACAGAAAATAANGGCATCATGCTTGATTTGCATAANGATCATGGCGCTGTGGTTTATGGCATTGAAGACTGGGAAAAGCGTAATCCTCTCGCNTGGCCAGGTTTTGCTAAAGAGGAAGATGTAAAGGATTTACCCAAAACCTTCATAAGCGTCAANGAGTGCGACCCCTTAAGAGATGAGGGTATAAATTTTTATAGATTNCTTAGAAGAGCGAATGTTGAAGCTCAGTGTAGAGTATTATCTGGAACCATTCATGGAACAGATACCATGGTGCTATCTTGCCCAGAAGTTAGCTTAGAAACGGCAAGAAGTATTGCTGCTTTTACTGGAGATTAATTAAAAAATATTAACCAGCCAGATTAGTAGATAGTGTCCAATGAATCCATAGAGGCTGATTGCAATAATTGGCTTGTTGGAAAGCCCATTTTCCTTATTAAATAAAATCGCATATACAAAAAGAGGAATGTAGAAGAACAAGGAGCTTACCATTCCCGGACTAAAAATATTTTGCGCTGTTGAAATGCCAATATGAAAGCTTGCGTTTGCCATCGTAAGAGCATTATTAAAAAGAAAAAATATTCCAAATATTTTTTCCGATCTGGCTCTCGATATGACTAATGCAGGTAACAGAATCAGATAAGGCGTTAGGTTTAGCAAAGTAACTTCCATTGGCGAAATATCCATTCCATTTCTATATGCCCAATTTAAAAAATGGTAGTAATCGCCAAATAAAAGAGGGGATAAAACGTACTCTTCAAACTGATGAGTAGAAAGCGCTAACAAAGGTAAAAGGGCAAGAAGATACTTACTCTTAGCTCGATAAAGATAAATACAAATTCCTAAAAAAATGAGAAAAGAAATTGTAAAAAAGTTTTGCATCAGCAAAACCANAGGCGCATTAAACGTTGGATTCATTAGGCCACAATACCCCAAATTCTAGTCATAAACCAAAAACAACCCATACCACCAATTCCATAAGTTACGAGACTTCGAAATAGATTTTTAAGATCCACTTTATTAAGTAAGAAAATAANTATTCCTACAACAGGAATAATCATAAGCTGCCCAATCTCAATTCCTATATTGAAGAACANTAAAGAAAGAAAAAGCTGATCATTGGCTATTCCGATCTCAGATAATGCTCCAGCAAAACCAAATCCATGTAAGAGACCAAAACCAAAAGCCATCAACCATGGTCTTTTTATTTCAGACTCTGCCTTAGTTAATTCATATGCCAAATATATGATCGTCAATGCGATCAAGGCTTCAGTGCTAGCTGACGGTAGTTTAAAGATACCTAAGACAGAAATTGCAAGAGTAATACTGTGTGCCAAAGTAAACGCTGTTATTGTTTTAAACAATGGAATAAATCCTGAAATTAAAAAAATTAGCCCCAAAACAAATACGATGTGATCAATTCCACTAAGAAGATGTTCCACTCCCAAGTAAAAATAACCAGCAGGATAAACTTGTTTTTCTTCGGGAATGATAATCTCCGGAGCTTTAAGATTCATCAAGCCTTCAAACCTGTCTCCATCGAAATGATTTACCGTCACTAAGGCATCGTTAAGAATGCTCAAACCACTTACTTGAATCGCTTTTCCCTTTAGCGTCTCAGTACATTTCAAATTTATTTTTTCCGAAATGTATTTCCCTTGCCTAAAGGGTAGCTCTTTCTCGATTTCACAAATTTCAGGAAAAGTAAGTTCTGGAGAGGTACCAAGGTTTTTTATTGGCGTCATCCAAAGGGCTTCGTATTCAAGCTCTTTGGTCTCATCTATTAATAAATGAGCAGGATTGAATTCATGGGCAAAAAAAGCAGAAGAAAAAAAGACAAATAAAGAAACTAAAACTCTAGTCATTAAAGAGGTATTTTGGATTAATGATTACTTGATATTTATCTCTCAATTCGAACAAATAGGAATCTAAAGTTTTTTGTTTTTCCTCNAAATAAAAATCAACTTCTACCTTTTCTTTTACTTGATTCAAACTGGGAGTAACGCTTTCAACTTTATTGAGTAGCTTAACAGCATGGAAGCCATACGCTGATTCAACCGGACCTAGCCAGNTATCAAAAATGGGCTCTTCAAAAANTGCACTAAATTGATTNCCAAAATCTCTTTGTATCTCAAATCTGGATTTTTCAACAAAATTTTTCCCAAGCATGAAAGGGTCGCTTTTAGGNAAAGTATCCTCATTCTCTTGAATAGTNTTTAAAGCTTCTTCTGATCTTTGCTTNCCATTTCTCTCCGAAGAAAAGTAAAGATGAGTAAAAGTAAATCTTTCAGGAAAAATATATGACTCTAAATTTTTCTCAAAAAATTTCTGAAGTTCATCTGGTTTTGGAGGAGCAATTGAAGTTTCTTCTCTTAAAAACGATATTTTTTGAGCAAGTCTTCTTTTAATTATGCGATCTTCTAGGTCAAGATTTAATCTCAAAGCTTCTCGATATAAAATCTCTTCTTTGATTACGTCATCAATAATGTTTTTGATGTCAGTTCTGGTTGGCGATCTACCAACCTGTAATTCCCAAGCATATATCAAGCTTTCAATCTCTTGGTCGGAGATAAAAATATTTAGTTCATCCTCATCATAATTGAAAACTAGGTCCAATATTAAGATGACAATACCTATTCCAAAAAAAGCCAATATTTTTTTCATTTGATGTATCTGGAATTATTGAAGATTAGGCGGTATTTTAAATCCACCTCTCAAATCTCGAACGATTTTAGCAACTTCGATACAAGTCTTATCTTCTAAATAAGGACCTGTTATTTGCATTCCAATGGGTAGATTTTTTGAAGACATGCCTATGGGAACATTTGTGCTAGGCAACCCAGCTGAAACTGCAGGACCAGCCCATAAAGTTGCTCTGAGATATTCATCGTCTTTGCCGTTTATAGTTAGCTTTCTTTCATGAACTGGATTGTGGTTGTGCTTAAAAGCAGGAGTAATTGAGGTGGGACATAAAATCACATCGTATCTTTTAAAGAACTCTCTCCATTTCTGACGCATATTTTGTCTCATGGCATTTACCACTACCCAATCGGCATGTTTTAAAACTGATCCTCTGGCAACTTTGGCAAGCTCTGACATGTCGTTTGGATCTAAACCTTCATTTAACTTAGCAAGTGTTTCGAATGTTTCTTGCGGAGAGCCAGCTAGCATCAGAGGATTTAAAAGCTGACTAAAAATTTTGTCGATTTCTTTGAAACTCATGGGGAGTTCAGCTGTTTCAACTTGAGCACCAGCATGTTTTAAATCATCTGCTGTTTCTTTAATTAAATTTGCTATTTCGTCATCCACTTCAGCATAAGGNTCATCTGGCCAGACNGCAATTTTAAGTTCCTTTATTTTTTTTGTTCTGGCNTTTGGCAATTTAATCTTCCAAGCCGGACTATCCTGTTNTTGGGCTGCAACCAAAACGTCTAATGCAATTTCTAAATCTTCTGGAGATCTAGCAAGAGGCCCAGCCACTGATAAACCATTACCAGTTGATATTGAACCGGGCGGAGGAGGCATATGGCCAACCTCGGAAATGATGTTGTAACTTGGCTTGTGTCCAAAAAGCCCACAAAAGTGAGACGGTACTCTTATGGATCCACCAACATCTGAACCAAGTTCCAAAGGCGTCATGCCCGCAGCCAAAGCTGCTGCAGAGCCTCCCGAAGATCCACCAGGAGTTCTTTCCAAATCCCAAGGATTATTGGTGGTGCCATAAATTTTATTAAAGCTTTGTAAATCTGAAGACAGAAAAGGCACATTGGTTTTGCCAAAAATGATTGCTCCTGCATCAACCANTCTTTGAACTGCCTCTGCGTTTCTTTTTGGAATGTTGTCTTGCCAGGCAGGATTCCCTCCNGTCGAAACAATGCCTTCCACTTCAAAAGCATCTTTAATGGTCATGGGTAAGCCATGTAAAGAACCCAATTTTGACTTNGAAGCAGTTTTTTTGTCTGCTTCTTTGGCTTTTTCTAAAGCTCTTTCTGCATCTAATGCGACTACTGCATTAATAGATGGATTTACTTTTTCGACTTGTTTTAAAAAAGACTCAAGAACTTCTNCTGCAGAGACTTCTTTTTGTTTTATCTTTTTAAGAATCTCATGCGCATTTTCAAAAATCATTATGCCAATTAATTCTCTATTAAATATCAGTTAGAATTTAACGGTTCTTCAGTTTCTTGAACATTGTCCATTATCGATCTGATTGTAAAAACTCCTCCAGGGTTTGGAACGTTTGGAATGTACCATATAGGACTAGACCAAGCTCGTTCTTGAAAAGTCTTAGGTAAATCTTCTCTGGGTTTCAATCCTACTTTGATTGCATCCCAAGTGGTCCAAGGACAACTAGGGTTTTCTAAAACTCTTACGTAGTAAAAGGCCTTTTCATTTTTATTGAAATCAGGATCTGTCCAAACGGTTTTAAGTTCAGCCGATCCTACATCATTTGATATTTCACAAGTTTCGGTATTAACCGTAGCTCCATTATCTGGACATCTATTTGTAATTGGATTTACTTTAGCTCCATTAGAACAAACTACGTCATAGACAACTTCTTTTGGCGCGGCGTCAAATTGATTGATCGTACCTTTTATAATTTGAACTCTTTGCAGCGGCGCTCCATTTTTTGCTCTTTGCGCCCAAACGAAAAAGTTTGGAACATTACTGCCTTTGGAAACTAAGTCTGAACCCATTGGAACTCCGTTTCGATAAGCCTCGCTGATGACGTTTTCACCATTCAGGTCTAACTCATTCATACGATAGCCACCAAAGAAACGAACTGAAATCCTGTTACCACTGGTAGCAAAAGTCTCTTTTCTTCGTAAGGCACTGAAAATTGACTCTCGAGTGTTTTCTTCTGCCCACACTGCAGCCAAGCCAGATGCACCCCATTGTGTAAATCCGGACTCTAAATAACTTCCTTCTTGACCTTCATAGATTTCAATTGGTAAACCAGTATCTCCAAAATTACTCTGACGTCCTAAAATAGTCTGCTGATAATCGGTTACTGGTACTGAACCTCTTCCTTCAGGAGTAGCATCGATGATTCCAATTTTTGACCAAAAATTAGACTCATCATATGAAGAAGCTCCAGTATGTGTGTCGGACGAGCCAATTAAACCAAATTTATAAGGATTTCCTCGATCTTCCCATTCAAGAACCATACCTCTGAAAAATGCATCTCGTACATAACCACCTGCAGGCAGAGAGTAAGTTCTAGGAAAGCTTCCTACTCTTGAATTCATGATCCCAAAATCTGCCCACTCATCATTTGGCGATAAAAGAGGGTGAGTATCGCTTGTGCCTTTTACCTGAGTCATTTCAACGATAGGCTCGTTCCTCATTCGCAATGCGGAATATGTTTTATCAATAGGCGAACCATCAAATTGTTCTACTTCAAACATTTGTCCATTTGACCCATTTGAATTGTGCGGCATGGCAAGAGAATCTATACCCTTATCTCTAAGCTTATCCATCCATGACCATAAATCTTCTGGATTAATAGAGTCGATTCTAGTCCATGGCCTTTCAGGCGCTTTAGATCCTTCAAAGATTACATTCCTATGTAAATTTCCATTTTCAACATCCGTAGAAGTTGTAAATTCATAACCAATAAAAGTTGTGAAATTTCCTGGATCATTATGCTCATTAGCAGATCTTGCTACATCTGCCCAAGATGATTTATGCGTTTCATCATCAAAAGACTGGACAGCTAATTGAATGTGATTAGATAGAAAAGCTTGTATAAATTTTGGATGATACCAAGGATAAGGATTTGCGATTGCTTCAATGGCTCCTCTAAAGCTACCAAGTCGATATGCAGAAGACTCTAAAGTCTGGTTTTCCGGAGCGTTTATATTGTGATAAATCTCTGCACCAGGAAGGGTGGAAGCATAGGTTGAGGTATCAGCCCAAGCTTGAATCATGCCAAGAAAAAAACCATGATCAGTTACTGCGTAAAAGTCCAATGGCTCTCTCAGTGTCATATCAAAACCCAAGGCATGCTTAATAGTTTCTCCTTTTGCATATCTGTAAGCATCATCAGGAGACGCGGTTGTGCCAAATACGTATGCATCAAATGAATATCTAGTGTGAACGTGAAGATCACCAAAGTAGGCATTTCTTAATTCGTTATAGTCTTTGCTGGGACTAGGCGCAGGTTTATCTGCAATAGAAAAATCCACTACTTCCAATGAAGTATCTGTACATCCAATAAAAATTAATGCCGTAAAAATTAAAGCGCTGATATTTTTTTTCATTTTCTCTCCCCGAGTGATAATTATCTTAATGCAATCAAAGTAAAACTTCTAATTTAAATCCGAGAGGTTTATTTCCTCTGTACCTACAGGCAAGACCACAAAAGTTCCATCCCTAGATAGGGTCCAATCTGTTCTAATCTCATCAACACCTCTTACAAAAACGTTCTCCATGATTCTGTTTCTTGGAGCTGGAGTAAGGTGATAAAAAATCAGGTGTCCAACATTTGCCATATTAGCTAATTTAGCTGCCTCTACTGGCGTCATGTGATAAGTCTTTATATCTTCAAGTACTTTTGCTAAGGGCTGATTAGGATTTCGCTCTAAAATTGCTGCCTGCATGATATTTATAATGTGGTTGGCTTGAGCTTCAGCAATCAAAACATCAGCATTTTTAGAATTAAGAGCTATATTTTCATCGTAAGAAGAATCCCCTGTTATGACTAAGGATCTTCCTTTGTAATCAAAACGATAACCAAGAGCAGGCTCAATTGGCTCATGGGTTACTTTAAAGGCTGTAATTTTTAAACCGTTTGCGTTGTAAATGATTGGATTGTCTAGATCTACGATGGTTGTATCAAAACCGACAGATTTAATTGGCGCAAGCGCCTCACCATGATGTTCATTTCTAAATCCATAATCTAATTTATATGCCATTTCAAAGCCTGCGGTTACGATATCCGTNCCTTCAGGNCCATANACAGNAAGNGNTTNTGGACGACCTGGNAACCANGTTNCCAAATGAAGATCGGCNAAGTCTGAAATATGATCGGAGTGGAGGTGAGTGAATAGCACTGCTTTAATTTTNTTTGTTGGGACGCTGTATTTTCCTAAATTAACGGCTGCACCATCNCCTATATCAACAATAAAAATATCCTCTCCTGCTTTTACAGCAACACAAGTTTGGGCTCTTCCAGGCGATGGTANGGGCGATCTTGATCCACAAATTANAGCACTAAGCGCATCTTCNTCAGGNAANGGACTNTCNGNTGTNGCTAAATTTGAAACAGCNGTTTTTATGACTAAATCTTGTACAAAAGGNACTCTTAACGANACAAANACAATTAAGAAAAGAATNATAATGACGCCTAAAATTTTCCAAATTCTCATAAATGCTCCATACTNNNGAATAGTAAATATACTAAAATAATNNANNTATTGACAGTNNGNATGTCAAAATATATTTNATAAAAATTTAGAANAAAGATGACACAAATCAACGATNCNNTAACNCTTCCTTGCGGACAAGTTATCAAAAATAGAGNNTGTAANGCNGCNATGACNGAACGAATTGCNTTGGGNAATAATTTCACNAACGAAAAGCANATTGAGCTNTATAAAATGTGGGGNGCNGGNGANATCGGTATCTTGCTTACAGGNAACGTCCAAGTNCACCGAGATAATTTAGAAGGTCCAGCTAATGTTGCAATTGANGAGGATACTTATAAAGAACAAATGCCGATGTTAAAAAAATGGGCAGATGCTGCAACTCAAGAAGGTAGCAGACTATGGATGCAAATTTCACATGCCGGAAGACAGACTCCAGGTGAAATTAATATGAGCCCAATGTCACCGTCCGATGTGCAATTGAAGATTCCAGGAAGAAAATATGGAAAGCCTGTCCCGATGACTGAAGAAGACATTCAAGATGTCATCAATCGATTTGTGTTTACCGCAAAAATTGCCAGAGAGTCAGGATTTGATGGCATTCAGCTGCACTCTGCTCATGGCTATCTTTTATCTCAATTTTTATCTCCGGATATCAATCAAAGAACCGACGCTTGGGGCGGATCGTTGAAAAATAGAGCTAGAATCCATCTGGAAATTATCAAAAAATGCAGAGAAGAAGTTGGTAATGATTTTGCTATTTCAATAAAAATGAATTCAGCTGATTTTCAAAAAGGTGGCTTTTCTCCAGAAGATTCCATTCGGGTAGCACAATTATTCAGCGATTCTGGGATAGACAATATTGAAATCTCCGGAGGAACTTATGAGCAACCAAGATTATTGGGTTTGGATAAGGTAAGTATCAATCCAAAGAAAAGTGAAAATAGAAAAGAAAGTACCATTGCCCGAGAGGCATATTTCCTTTCTTATGCTGAAGAAATAGCAAAGGTTGTAAATATTCCGTTGATGGTAACCGGTGGGTTTCGAACCAAAGAGGGCATGGAAGCAGCATTAGCAGATGGAGCTTGTGAAATAGTTGGAGTTGGCAGACCTCTTTGTGCTAATCCTTATGCGATTAAAGAACTTTTAGCTGGACAGATAGATGAACTACCAAAGTATGAAAAAACTTTATCGATTGGTCCGTGGTGGCTATCACCGACCAGTCCTTTTAGATTAATTCAGGCAATCAATGCTTTTAGTGCCCAAGCATGGTTTTATCAACAAATCAAAAAGATGGGTAAAGGGTTAATGCCGGATTTAACTCTCAAACCTTGGAAAGCGTTTAGAGAAGATGCTAAGGCTGATCAAGAGGCTATAAAAGAATATCAAAATTTTTAATTCAAACTCAAAGGAGCTAAAAAAATGAAAGTAGAAAACAAAGTGATGCCAAATGAAAAACAAATGGAAGAGTTTTTAGAGGAAGGTAATGATGAACCCATCTTTATGGTCAATCTCTTGAAATTCAAAGAAAAGGCAGAATATCCTGATAAACGAGAAACTGATCTAACGGGTAGAGAGGCTTATGCCATCTATGGCGCAGAAGTGGTAAAGCATCTAGAAAAAGTGGGCGGCAAACCCATTTTTGGCTCAGATGTTACTAGGCTTATGTTGGGTGAAGTGGAAGAACTTTGGGATCAAGTGGCCATTGCTATGTACCCTAATAGAAAAGCGATGTTGAAAATGATTTCTGATCCTGATTATATTGAAAGTGCCCAACATAGAGTTGCCGGTTTAGCTGGTCAATTAAATATTGAAACAAAGATAAGAAATAATGAAGGTTTTTAAAGTTTTAGGACTTCTGGTCCTTTTAGTTTTCTCTGTTTCGCTGCATGCAGCGAAATACGATAAAAAAGTTGATCCCACAGAGCTTTATGAAAAAGCGACCAAGCATTTAAAAAATGAGGAGTATCGCAAAGCTTTAAGAGTTCTTGGTAAATATACAAAATCAAAACCAAAAGATGCCGATGGTTGGACGCTTTATGCTTTTACGCAAAGAAAGTTAAAAAATTATAGGAAAGCAGAAGCCAATTATGAAAAAGCTCTAGAATTAGATCCTGAAAATAAAATTGCTTTGGAGTATCAAGGCGAACTATTTGTCGAAACGGAACGCCCAGGATTGGCTCAAGTCAATTTGAATAAGCTCAAAGAATTATGTCCTACCTCTTGCGATGAGCTTGAGCAGTTAAAAAAGTACATCAATCAAGAAGCTGAAAAATCTCTGTGATCATTCTAGATGGTAGTATGGGCAATGAATTGCTCAAACGAACCAACAAACCTTCCTCCGGTTTATGGTCAGCACAATTTTTAATTGACTCTCCAAATTTAGTAAAAGAAGTGCATCAGGCTTATGTTGATGTTGGTGCTCAAGTGATTACCACGAATACTTATTCAACCATCCCCAGTTATCTGCAAAAGGAGAACAAAACAAACTTGATGAAAGACTTGATAAGAAAGGCTGGTGCTATTGCACGCGAAGTAGCCGATAACAACAACCAAGAAATCTTGGTTGCAGGTAGTTTGCCGCCTCTCGATGAAAGTTATCGACCTGATTTGGTACCGGAAGAAAAAGAATCCATACCCATTTATGAACAGCTAATTGATGAGCTTAATTCTTTCGTTGATATCTTTTTATGTGAAACGGTTTCTTCAATTGCAGAAACTTCAAACGTTTTAAAAGCATTGAAAAACAAAGCCAAGCAAGATAAAAAAATTTGGCTTTCCTGGACTTTAATAGAAGATAAAAGCGCCAGACTGAGAAGTAAAGAAACCATTGAAGATGCTTTGCAGTTTGCAGAAAGTTTTAATCCTGATGCTTATCTTTTTAATTGTACCGATCCAATAGCGATCACCGAAGGCATAAAGAAGTTATCCAAACTTACGGATAAACCAATTGGTTGTTACCCAAATGTTTTTGGGGTTCCTTTCGATTGGACCTTGGACAATGATGTGCAAGTTGAGCCTAGAAATCTTTCCGTGAAGCAATTTATTGAGTACAAAAATTTATGGGAAGATTTGGGAGCTTCCATCATTGGCGGCTGTTGCGGGTTAGGTCCTGATTACATCAAAGCCATTACATAAAAAAATTCCCCAGAAAACGAAATGCTTTCTAGGGAATTTATTTTTTTTAGCTTTTTAAGCTACAAATTGAGAGAGTCTGCTTTTGATAATTTCTTCAGCATCAGAAACTATTCTTTCAACCAGCTCCTTACAAGTAGGAATATCATGAATCAGTCCAGCAACCATTCCGCAACTCCAAGCGCCAGCGTCCATGGTGCCTTCTTGCATGATTTTCGGATAGACGCCTGCCACTTCATCCATGATGTCGGTGATTTGAATTTCATCACCTAAAGCTTTTTCCTTTTCAAGGATCTTTTGCACGGCATCATTAGCCAAAACCCTTTCCGTATTTCTCAAAGGTCTCATGATCAATTCGGTATCCAATTCAGATGCAGCAACCAAAGCTTCTTTGACGTTTTGGTGCACTGGAGCTTCTTTCGTTGCAATAAATCTCGTACCCATGTTGATACCATCTGCACCCATGGAAAGGGCAGCAGCAAGTTGTTGGCCATTACCCATACCACCTGAAGCAACAAAAGGAATGGAAAGTTCTTCAGCTGCTCTTGGTAATAGAATCATATTTGGAATGTCATCTTCTCCTGGATGACCGCCGCACTCAAAACCATCAACACTGACTGCATCACAGCCAATTTTTTCTGCTTTTAAGGAATGTCTAACGGAAGTACATTTGTGGATGACTTTTATGCCAGCACCTTTAAGGTCAGGCATATAAGCTTCAGGACTTCTCCCTGCAGTTTCGACTATTTTTACTCCGCCTTCGACAATCGCTTGGATATAACCTGGATAATCAGGCTCTTGAAAGCCAGGTAAGAAAGTTAAATTTACTCCAAAAGGTTTGTCAGTCATTTCATGACATTTTGCAATTTCTTTGGCTAGGTCGTCAGGAGTTTTTTGGGTTAGACCGGTAATGATTCCTAGCCCGCCTGCGTTGGCAACTGCAGAAGCCATTTCTGCAAAACCTACATAGTGCATTCCTCCTTGAATAACTGGATGTTCAATACCGAACATTTCGGTGATTTTCGTTTTTATCATTTTTTCTCCCTAATAAATTGAAGCTTTAATTTAAAGCCCGTAAGGCTTTTTGTCTACCAAAAGGCTTGATTATTTTAAGNCCAAGAGGATTTGATCATNTCNGCTGNTTTTTCNCCNATCATAATGGTNGGCGCATTNGTNTTNCCTCCAACCAANGTTGGCATAATGGAAGCATCAACAACTCGAACATTTTCGAGAGCATGAACTTTGAGTTCGTGATTCACCACACTCATNTCATCAGANCCCATTTTGCAAGTTCCTACAGGATGATAGACGGTATCNGCNCGNGCNCGCATTGCGNCNTCAATATCTGCATCACTATTGATATCAACTGGATCTTGNNCNTTTCTGGTNNAAGGNCTNANAGGTTCAGCATNCATAATTTCCATCATTTTGCGATAACCTTTTATCATGACATCCATATCTTCTCTCTCGGAAAAAAACTTGGGATCAATCTTNGGCGAATCAAAGGCATCATTTGAATTAAGTTTAACTTCACCTGTGGATTTGGGTCTCAACAAACAAACGTGACAACCCAGACCATGACCAAAAGCAATGGTTCTGCCATGATCAATTATTTTTGCTAGTACAAAGTGCAGTTGAATATCCGGGATTTCTAAACTTTCATCGGTTTTGATAAAGCCTCCAGCCTCAGCTACCGTTGAGGTCATCTGCCCCTTTCTAGTAAATAGATATTTCAAAAGTTCAAACGGCTGACGATATAAAAGTGATTTAAATGAGAAACCCAATAAATCCGTATCGTTTACCGGATGATTGGTAATGTAGTCGATATGATCTTGAAGATTTTTCCCTACTCCAGGAATGTTAAAGATGGTGTCTATTCCATGTCTGTTTAATTCTTCTGCGGGGCCTATGCCAGAGCGCATTAAAATTTGAGGCGAGCCGAAGGCTCCGGAAGAAACAATCACTTCGCGGTAGCATTTCAAATGAATTTTATTTTTTTGTTTATCAAAACAATCCACGCCAACTGCTTTATTACCTTCAAATACAATTCTGTCTACTTGGGTATCCGTTAAGACCTTCAGGTTGGGTCTATCTAAATTTGGCGTTAGATAGGCTGCTGCAGCGCTCCATCTTCTGCCTTGTTTTTGTGTCGTGTGGTAGTAGCCAATACCTTCTTGGTCGGCACCATTGAAATCCTGATTTTCTTTGTAAAATTTAGTACCCGCTTCAATAAAGTAATCTTTGTATTTTGACTTATTTTCTACAGCGGTAACATTCAGGGGCCCATTCTGCCCATGAAAATCATCATCAACCAATTCGTTGTGTTCCGCTTTTTTAAAGTAGGGCAATACTTCATCGTAAGACCAGCCGGAGTTTCCAAGTTTTGACCAATGGTCATAATCCCAACGATGTCCTCTCACATAGAGCATGGCATTTATTGAACTCGATCCTCCTAATGTCTTTCCTCTCGGTTGATAACCTCTTCGATGTTCTTCGGGTTCATCCTTCATGGTGTGCGTTTGACCTGTTGGATCTGCCACAACGACTTCTGTAGCCGGCAATTTTTCTTTAGCAAAACCTTTTTGAGGTTCGGTTTCAAAAGCCCAATTCATTTTGCTCGTCGGCCCCATGTAAGCAAACAGAGCGGGGACGTGAATTCTTACATCTTTATCTTTTGAGCCTGCTTCAATAAGACAAACTTTGTGATTTGGATTTTCTGAAAGTCTGCCAGCTAGAACACAGCCTGCTGAACCTGCTCCTAAAATTATGTAATCGAATTCATTCATTGATTTCCCCTTTAAAAGATTATTTTATGAATTTTCAAAATTTATTCCATAGTGATGGAAATTTTCCCAAAATGTTTGTTATCGATCTGATGTTGAAAAGCTCCAGCTAATTCAGCTAAATCAAACGTATCGCTAATGACAGGTTTGATTTCAGAATTATCCAGATATTTAACCATAGCCTTTTGCGATTGATGATTTGCCATCGCAATCCCACTAGTTCTGACTTGTTTAAGAAAAATTCGCGGCAAAACCAATTCATTTGCTGCAGGCCCACTCAATACACCGATCAAGGCAATATGGCCACCAAGCTTAACTGCCCGAATGGATTCATTGAAAGTCTCTCCCCCACCGACTTCAACAACATGATCAACACCTTCGTTATCTGTGAGTTCCAAAACTTTTTCTCCCCATTTGGGGTGTTCTTTGTAATTAATGACTTCATCTGCTCCAAGAGCTTTTAATTTTTCAGTTTTTTCTTCAGATGAAGTTGTAGCTATAACCTTGGCACCCATTTCCTTGGCAAACTGTAGAGCAATAATGGAAACTCCTCCGGTTCCTTGAACCAAAACCGATTCTCCAGATTGCAATCTCCCTTCATCTACAAGTGCTCGCCAAGCAGTCAAACCCGCACAGGGCAGAGTAGCTGCTTCTTGCAAGGACCATTTTGAAGGCATTTTAGTAACGGCAGTTTCTTGAATGGCAATATACTCAGTGGCATAGCCATCCTGATTGTCTCCAATAAAACTCAATAACTCATAACGTGGCGGTCCATCAATCCAATTTGGGAAACACGCACTCATGACCTTATCTCCAACTTTCCAGTTTTTAACTGCTGTTCCAATCTCAACTACCTCGCCAGCAGCATCACCCAGCAAAACACGTCCATCATCGGTAGGAATCAATCCCAAGGCACACATCAAATCATGGTAGTTCAAGCTACTTGCATTAACTTTGATTAAAATTTCGTTATCTTTTGGTTTAGGAATTTCCAATTCATTAAGTTTGAATTTATCCAACCCTCCAGGTTTTGCCAGTTGCATCTGTCTCATAATTTATTCCTCGTATGTAAGATTTTTATTAGAACAAAAAACTCCTTTTTTTAGAATGAAAACTAAGGATTTAAAAAGAATAAAAAAATGTTTTTTTATAACTTTTGTGAAATTCGTTATAATTTTTTGTGAATTTTAAGCGAAATCCTCTTCTTACATCTAGTAAAAAAGCCTATAAGTACTATACTTTGCGCGATTTTGATCGATTGTAAATATTTGAAACAGCAAAAATACAATATAGGTGCAAAAATTANCATTTTTGTTACTTTTTCATCATTTTTGGCCTTTTTTTGNAGTTGTATAATGCTNTCGATTTTAAAGGGAACTTATTTTAGAAGATTTCTTTTCTTGAATGAACTTTTAGAAAATTAATCTCTCTAGTAAGTATCTTAATTAACCATCAGCTTAAAGGAGTTAGCGATGATCAATAGAGTGGTAACAGGAACTTTAGGATTTTGTTTTTGCCTCTCTTTTATACTTTATTTAGGAGTAATAGGAATTAACTTTTTCTAATCCTATAAAGCAATAAATTTATAAAGTTCTCCCCCCTAATCCCCTTGCTTCGGCGAGGGGATTTCTTTTTGGGCAATAATAAATTAGAGTGCATTATGATCAAACAATGTGAAGAGTGCCTTAAGGAACTGCCTTTTAGTTACTTCTCAAAACAAAGAGGCGGCTTCATGGGACTCAGAAGAGTCTGCCGAACTTGCGAAAAAAAGAATTTTTGTTAATAATTTTTAGGTTGAGATTTCTTGCATCATCCTTATTTATCTTTTTATCNTCTTGCGGCGGTGGAGGAAGTACTCCAGTCCCTCCATCAGATCCCCCAATCCAAAATCCAACTTTTTCTTGGGAAGTAGTCACTCCCGAATCTCAGGGACTTTCAGCTGCAAAAGTTACTGCAGCAATGAATTTTGCAATGGAGGACGGNAGATTTTCCCAAGCTGCAATAATCATAAAAAATGGCAAGATAGTTGCTGAGCAGTACCGGGGTATTGGAACGAGCGAAGTAACTCAGATGGTGAATCACGAACAAACCAATTGGGATGAGGATACATTAAACAGAATATACGGGACAAGAAATCAAAATGCCCTAGTAACAAGTTGGTCCGTAGCAAAATCAATCACCAGCATAATTTTTGGAATTGCTTTAGAACAAGGCTATTTTTCTGGAAGTTTAGATACTACAGCTGCAACTTATCTAACAGAGTGGGCTGGCGATTCAAAAAATACCATCACTATAAAAAACCTTTTGGATATGCGTTCAGGATTAGTCCCTAAGTGCTATTCCGACCNAGGCGGGTGGGTCGAATGCGATGCTATTGGAATAGCAGGAGGAGGTGGATTTGTAAGTTCCAATGATCAATTAACCGAGTGTATTAACAATAGATCCATGGCTGCAACTGAAGCGAGGCACTCTTGGTATCAAAGTGGAGGTTACGATTTCAACAAGGGAGATTGGATGTATCAAAACTGCGATACGCAAGTTCTTGGAGAAATTTTTTTTAGGGCCGTAGGACAAGATATCAAAAGTTTTGCAGATACATATTTTTTCTCAAAAATTGGAATAACTTCAGATTCTGCTCAATGGTGGCGGGATAATACCACCGGCGGACAAGCAAATGGAAATTACCTTTCTTATTGTTGCTTGGATATGATCGCAAGAGATTTTGCTAGGATTGCTTTACTTTTGGTCAATGATGGAGTTTGGCTCGGAGAGCAAGTGATTCCTCTAAGTTATGTCNAAGCCATTAAAAATATCACTACCACATCGGTTGTAACTGGGGACTTTTACCAAGGAACANNGAGTTACGGTCTGAAATTTTGGTCTGTTTATGGAGGAAATGTTTGTGGACTAGATGGAGCAGGTAACTTCCAGAATAATGGTGAAAAGTGCGTTGCAGATAACACAATTATTACGCCTCAAGGTTTTGACGGACAATATACAATGATGGACTTTCAAAACAAATTAATCATGATTAGGTTCAGCTTGTATCATCATGCTAATACCCTCGAAGCAACAGAGAAAAAAATGGTTGCAGATTCCCCTCCTGCTCCAGTGAATTATATTCTTACAGCTCCGAGAGTAGCTACATCTCCTATATCTCCACTGAATGTATTTTTTCCTTATGCCAGTTATTGGTACATGCTTAATAACACTAATTAGGAAGAACAGGATATTTCGATTTTTTTTGCCCATTCAGGAGGAGCTTCTGAAAATTTGTCGAATTTTTTATCTTCAGTATAAGGATTCTTTAAAACTTCTAACAATAAATTTAAAGCTGAAAGGTCCCCATGCTCAGCAGCTTGAATGGCTTCTTGTGCTAGGTAATTTCTTAAGACGTATTTAGGATTTGCCTCATTCATCATGGTTTTTCTTTCTATTTCACTTGAAGAATCTCTAATTAGTCTTTCTTGATATTTTTTAAGCCAAGCTTTTCCAGTTTCATCAAAAAAATTCTCATTAACATCTGAAAGAGAGCGAAGGGTGTAAGTGTAGTCTTTTTGGTGATTTTTCATCCAGGTTAACAGCTCTTCTACCAACATGAGGTCATCTGTTTCTTCTTCAAACAAACCAAGTTTTCGTCTGTAAAGCATGGTGAGCTCATTGTAGAAAATATTTTCATAGGAGCTGATAATTTCTTTGGTTCGCTCTATTTCAATATGATCTTTTAGAGCTGCAGCGAGCGCATGACAGTTCCACAGACCTATTGAAGGTTGGTTATTGAATGCGTACCGACCGCTGTGATCTGAATGATTGCAAATAAAATCAGGGTTGTATTCATCCAAAAAGCCAAAAGGTCCAAAATCAAAAGTTTCTCCCAAGATAGACATGTTATCGGTATTCATTACACCGTGAGCAAAACCAAAAGCTTGCCATTTGGCAATTAGGCTTGCCGTTGAAGAAACTATTTTTTCAAATAAATCGGTGTAGCCGTCTTTGGATTCTTCCAACTCAGGAAAATAACTTTTAATTACATGATTGAGTAAAATCGGGATGAATTCTGATTTGTTATTGTGCATAAGGTATTCAAAGTGCCCAAAACGAATATGAGTTTTTGCTACTCTTACCATCATTGCTCCAAATTCGGTAGTTTCCCTAAAAACCGGTTCATCGCTACTGATCAATATTAGTGACCTTGAACTTGGAACGCCAAGATGATGCATGGCCTCGCCACATAAATATTCTCTAATGGTAGATCTTAAAACTGCTCGGCCATCACCAAATCTTGAGTAGGGTGTTTTGCCAGCACCCTTTATGTGTAAATCCATCAAGCCATCTTTGGTTTGTGTTTGTCCCAATAAAATTCCTCTACCATCTCCCAATTGAGGGACCCAAGAACCAAACTGATGTCCGGCGTATGCCATGGATAGAGGCGCACTGTGTTTAAAAGCTTTGTTGCCATTAATGTATGGCACCAAATCTTCAGCATTAAGGCCTTTTGGAAACCCTAAAAGCTCTGCTAGCTCTTCATTGAAATGTATAAGTTTTGGATTATCAAAAGGGGTCCAATTTTGCTTATGAAAAAAATCTTCTGGTAAATCGGCAAAAGGATTTGAAAATTTAAAGTTTTCTAGTTCCTGCATATTTACTAATTATATAGGTTAGAATTTATCTCATGCTCAAAGATGAAAAACTAAATTTAGACTTATATCAAAACCTCAATTCCAATCAGGCGCCTGAGGATTTTCACCATGTGGCTTTTAAGACCATAAATTATGAAGCNATGGTTGATTTTTATTCCAGACTTTTTGGTTGNGAGCCTTTATATACCAGCGAAGAATTAACTTTCTTGGCTTTTGATGAAGAGCATCATCGAGTTGCTATTGCCAACACATCTGGTGTTTTTAAAAATCTTGGATTTATTCCAAAAACCATTATGCGGATTAAAAACTGGATGAATCGCTCGTTACCTTCGATTGTTGGCCTGGATCATATTTCTTACAAATTGAATCCAATAGAAAAGTGGTTCGAGTTTTACCACAAAGCCAAAGAGCAAGGACTGGAACCTTATTGGACAATCAACCACGGCTGGATTACCGGCATGTATTACAAAGATCCTGATGGNAATTTGGTGGAAATATTTTTTGAACATTGGCGCAACAAAGAAGAATTCAAAACCAACATTTCTCCAGATTTTTCCGATGAGCCCATTGGCACCAACATGGATATNGATGTGCTTTATGACATNTTTAAAAAAGGTGCATCNTTTGAAGAGCTTATTCAAAAAGGCAATACCGTCCCAGAGGGGAAGAAACCAGTAGCAGGCATGGAAGCCGTTATGAATATGCGTAAAAAATACAAATAGCCAAGGCTATACAAGCCTCGGCTATTTTGGATTTCCTCTTACTCAGCTGCTAGCAGATATCCGCATTGTTCATGAGAATCTCTTACAACTTCATCGATTAAAGATTGCATTGCTTGTAGCGTAGAATTCCATGGAGCGCTTCCACTGTACCCTTTTTCATAGAGCTCACCGAAGGACTTTCCATCTGGAGCAATAGCTCTAACCATAAGGTTATTTTCATTAGCGCCTCCACCTAAA
>NZFZ01000009.1 GCA_002689405.1 Gammaproteobacteria bacterium
GTAATTGCAGCTTTTTTAGGATTATCAAATGCTTGCGTTGTTTTAACATCATCATTGTTTGTGAATGATGTAATTTTAAAATCAACTGAAGATTTATATTTTTTTGTCTCAATAGGCTTTGCAATAGTTGCCTTATCAGGTCTTCTTACTCAACTTTTGATCGTCGATAAATACTCATTGAATCCAAAAAGCCTGGTATTTGCTGGAATATTTCTGATGTCTTTAGTTTTTTATCTACTGTCAAATGTTAATCAGATATTTTCTTTTTATATTTTATTGGCTATATATGGTTTTGGCGGAGGACTTGCAAGACCAGGTAACGTTTCAATTCTTTCCTTATCAATAAACAAAAATGAACAAGGCTCTGCTTCAGGTCTTATGGGTACTGTTTTTCCACTAGGACATTTACTTACCCCTTTTTCAATAATGCCTCTATACATGTTAAATCCTAGTTATCCGTATTTATTAATTTCATTTATGGGGTTATTTCTAGTCTTATATATGTTCTATAATCAAAAACTATTTTTTAATTTTATAAAAACAGAGGTAAGAGAGGATGTTTAGTAAAGACGCATTGAAAGGACAGAGAATTCTTGTAACTGGAGGAGGTTCTGGATTAGGAAAAGAAATGTCTAGGCATTTTTTAAAACATGGATCTGAAGTAGTTATTTGCGGAAGAAGAGAATCAGTTTTAGAAGATACAGTAAAAGAATTGACAGATGAAACTGGTGGGGATATTTCCTGTTTTGCTTTAGATATAAGAGACTCTCTAGCTATTGAATCTTCTGTAGAAGAATTATTTGCTGAAAAACCCATAACAGGCTTAATTAACAATGCAGCTGGTAACTTTATCAGCAGAACAAAGGATTTATCACCAAATGGCTTTAATGCGATAGCAAGTATTGTCTTTCACGGGACTTTTTACATAACAAATGCAATTGGTAAAAGATGGATTGAAAATAAACAAAAAGGAAGTATTGTGTCAATCCTTGCTACTTGGGTTTGGACTGGCTCTCCTTATGTCATTCCATCAGCAATGTCTAAATCAGGAATAAACGCTATGACAAAGTCTTTAGCAGTGGAGTGGGGTCAATATGGAATTAGATTAAATGCAATAGCCCCTGGTCCATTTCCTACAGAAGGAGCTTGGTCAAGGTTAATGCCTCAGACCGGAGATAGTAAAAAAGACGAAAAAGTAACTGGACAATATATGAATATACCGTTGCAAAGAGCTGGAGAAATGGAAGAACTTGGNAATCTTGCTACATTTTTNATGGCNGATGGNTGTGANTANCTNACNGGACAAACNATNGCAATTGANGGAGCNCAATATTTATCNTCTTCNGGNACTTTTGCTAANCTNAATAGCCTTTCNGATGAAGATTGGGATAACATTAGAAATACAATTAAAAAATCTAANGANAANGATAAAAAACAAAGATCNGTTTAATTAAAAAGGGAGAAAATATTATGAGTACAGAAACATTACAAGAAATGGAAAGNGTTCTNAAGCTGCAAAAAAAGCTTCATATCGAAGAAGGNCCTGCNAGNATAGAGCTTAGAAAAGATAGATTGAATCGTTGTATNAAGATGATCAAAGAATACAGNGATGAAATAATNGATGCANTGCAAAAAGATTTTGGTAACAGAGATCCAAAATCAAGNTTTTTAACTGAAATTGCTTCAACTATTGGTGTTNTAGAACANGCTATNAAAAATGTAGATAAGTGGACAAAAGACGAAAAAAGACCCTCAAACGTCGATAGACCTTTTTTTATAAGAATGTTGATGGGATTNTTAGGATCAAAATCNTATATAAAGTATCAGCCTCTTGGAACAGTTGGTGTNATTAGCCCATGGAATTTTCCAGTTAATTTGATTTTAGCTCCTTTNGGAGGAATTTTTGCTGCNGGTAACAGAGCNATGATCAAACCTTCTGANTTNACTCCGGCAACAAGCGAAGTAACTAAAAAAATGTTCGAAGCNTATTTTGATAAGTCTGAAGCAGCTGTCTTTACTGGAGATGCTGAAGTTGGCGCTGCGTTTAGTGCTCTTCCATTTGACCATCTTTTATTTACAGGCGGAACACAAATTGGTAAAAAAGTTATGAAAGCAGCTTCGGATAACTTAGTTCCAGTAACTTTAGAATTAGGTGGAAAATCNCCAGTAATAGTTGATGAAGACGNAAATTTGTCAGAAGTTGCTAAGAAAGTCATGCGAGGAAAAACAATGAATGCTGGACAAATTTGTTTAGCTCCTGATTACTTAATGCTTCCCAAAGGCAAAAGTGAAGAGTTNGCAAAAGCTTCAAATGAAGCTGTTAGTGAAATGTTTGCAGATCTTAAATACAACGAAGACTATACATCTGTAATTAACGAGAGGCATTATGAAAGAATTAATGAACTTGTTTNAGATGCAAAAGAAAAGGGTGCAGAAGTCATCCAAATAAANCCTGCAGATGAAGACTTTGAACAACAAGAGTTGCATAAAATTCCNCCAACATTGGTTTTAAATCCAACCGATGAAATGAAAATAATGCAAGAAGAAATATTCGGACCGGTATTACCTGTCAAAGAATACGAAGACTTTGATGAAACTGTTAATTACGTTAACTCAAAAGACAGACCTTTAGGCCTTTACCTTTTTAGTAAAGATAAAAATAAAGAGAAGAAAGTTCTAGATAATACCACTTCAGGTGGGGTCACTCTAAATGATGTTATCTGGCATATTGGTCAAGAAGAACTTCCTTTTGGAGGAGTAGGGCCCAGTGGAACAGGTTCTTATCATGGTCATGATGGATTT
The DNA here is from genome assembly GCA_002689405.1 of Gammaproteobacteria bacterium. Lineage (GTDB taxonomy): Bacteria > Pseudomonadota > Gammaproteobacteria > Magnimaribacterales > AG-339-G14 > MEDG-81. The sequence continues at coordinate 2,803 of NZFZ01000009.1, forward strand.
AAAGAATTCAGTCATGCTAAAGCAGTCTATAAACAATTTTCAGCAGATNTAATGGCTCAAATGATGCCTCCTTATAAAGGCAAAATGTTTGAATCCATGAAGAATCAAATTAAAAAATAGTTTTGAAACTTAAAAAATGTCTCAAAACTATACGTCTTTTTATATAGCTTTGAGATATTTGAGAGGGAGAAAGTCTGGCTTTCTCTCTTTCNTNTCAGCACTTGCATTTATTTCNACNTCACTTGGTGTNGCAGTATTGATTATTGTTTCATCAGTTATGAATGGCTTTGAAAAAGAGCTAAAAGANAGAGTTNTAAATGTTATTCCACATGCTTCNATTTANGGCTTAAATCCNATCGATGATTGGGAGAATATTGANTTAAATTTAAAAANTGACANCAATATAAGAGGTATTTCTCCTTACATTGAAACCGAAGCGCTCATCAAAAGTAAATCAGCTGTCGCTGGAGTATTGGTTAATGGTGTTATTGCCTCTAAAGATAAATCGGTATCAGTCATTCANGAATTCATGCAGNCAGGTAACTTTGAAAANATTCAAGANGATAACAATATTGTTTTAGGAAGGCTGCTTGCAAGAAAACTAAACGTTGACCTAGGAGACAAAATATCTTTNATGCTTCCTGACACCAATTCCTCTTTTGCAGGATACTTTCCTAGATCTAAAGTTTTTAATGTTTCAGGAATATTTAATATAGGNTCNAAAGATATCGATGAAACTCTAGCTTATATTTCTCTTGAAAATGCTTCNATTCTTTCCGGTTTGAATAATCAAATACANGGTTTTAGATTGAAGTTTGATGATTTATTNGATGCNCCNTATTTGGTTTGGCAGTCTTTAATTTTTGCNGAAAAAAATNCAANNGTTTTACTTAANGCGGAAGATTGGTCTTATACGTATGGACCTTTATTTGAAGCAATTATGATGGAAAAAAGTTTAGTTTTTTTACTATTAACATTAATTATTGTNGTTGCAGCCTTCAATATAGTGTCAATGCTTATGACAATGATTAATGAAAAAAANGGGGCGATTGCNATTCTNCAGACCATGGGAATGGGAAATAATGAGNTCTTTAAAATATTTNTGTATCTAGGCGTATTNATTGCTTTCATTGGAACATTTTTAGGTTTNATNATTGGATTAAGTATTACTTTTCTAATNGGGTCATCAATCTTTGANACNCAANTTACATCTTTAATGGAATATTTTGGNACTTATTTTATATCTTACTTTCCATACGATATTCGTTTGGACACGCTTCTAATGATCGTAACTNTAAGTTTAATGATCACAATACTTTCGGTAATTTTCCCTGCTAGAACAGCAAGCAAACTTCATCCAATTCAGATTTTAAGAAATGAATAATTTATTGGAAGCAAGAAATTTATCTAAATCCTTCAAGGAAGGTACTAAAGAAATAAAAGCTGTAAACAATATAGATTTTTCTATTAAAGAAAATGAAAAGATAGTTATTTATGGGAGATCAGGATCTGGAAAATCTACATTGCTTAATTTACTAAGTGGTCTAGATGCCTATTCAGAAGGTGAAATTTCATACAAAAACTTCAAGTATGAAAACCAACAAAAGAAATTAATTCAATTGAGAAAAGAGCATATGGGGTTTGTATATCAGTTTCATCACTTGCTTAAAGAATTTACTTCTGTTGAAAATGTTGCATTAAGCACCATGATTTTAGGAGAGACTAGAAAAAAATCCATGGAAAAAGCATCTGATATTTTAAATAAATTTGGTTTGTCTGAAAGATTGCATCATTTTCCTAACCAGCTATCTGGAGGAGAAAAACAAAGAGTTGCAATGGCAAGAGCATTAATCAATAAACCAGATCTAATTTTTTTAGATGAGCCAACTGGAAATTTAGATAAAGAAACTTCCAAAGAAGTAATTAATTATTTAAATCATTTAGCAAACGAGTATAAATCCTCAATAATTGTTGCTACTCATGATCCTGAATTCAGAAATTTTAGCGATAAAATTCTTACCATGGATTCAGGCGTTTTCGTTTAAAATAAGCCTTCAATGAAAATGAGCCCCTATTCAAGGATANTANCNTATNTCCTTCCAAATTTAGGATTCTTTCTTTTAAGTTCTCTNGGTTATTTNCTTTTTGCTATATCNCAAGTTGGAATTGCAGANTGGTTTAGACAAATTGTTGATTANATTTCTCAACCNGANNCNTCTTTNAATCTNTATNTNCCAATTCTTTTNTTNNTTTTNGCATTTGGNAGNGGNATNGGTTATTTNNTNGGAAATTTNTTTATGGCNCTTGTCTCAACNAGATTNGTTTTTGATTTNAGAAAAGATTTATTTAAGTCTTTAATNTATCTNCCNTCTAGTTTTTATGATTCCAANAATAGCGGTCATCTTCTTTCNAGAATTACNTTTAACGTTGCACAAATNAATGAAGCNGGNACAGCTGCAATAACNATTNTAGTAAGAGAAGGGCTTATTGTTTTNGGATTNCTAGGNTATTTAATNTATCTNAATTGGCAACTNACAGCTTTATTATTTCTAGCNTCGCCTTTTATTCTTNTNGTNGTNTCCATNGCAGGNAAAAGAATGAAAAGAGTNAGNACAAGAATTCAAAATTCTATGGGAGATGTCACTCAAGTAAGTTCTGANTCAATCAATGCNAACAAAGAAGTTAAAATATTTGGTCAACAANNAAGNGAAATTGATAAATTTAACTCAGTAAATTNAAATAACAGAATNCANAATTTAAAACTAGAAACAACAAATTCTCTTCAGTCNCCAATTATTCAAATATTTTTAGCTATNGCNTTNGCAATTATTACTTGGGTTGCATTGGATTCTTCTTTTTTNGANANAATGTCTCCAGGAACATTTATNGCTTTCTTTGGTGCTGCGGCAATGTTACCAAGACCAATCAGACAGNTNTCAATGACNAATTCNATGATNCAAAAAGGTCTTGCAGCNGCNGANGTTATTTTNAATCAAATGGATNTNANACCNGAAATAGATGANGGCACTAAAGAAATATCCGAAGTTAAGGGAGATATTTCTTTTNAAAATNTAAATTTTTCATATNGCGATAACGAAAAGNTNCTTGATGATNTCTCTTTTACNNTNTCAAAAGGNAATACNNTAGCTATNGTCGGTCAATCAGGTTCAGGNAAAAGCACNATGGTAAATCTTATACCTAGATTTTANGAAATTTTAGAAGGACGAATTGAAATAGATGGNTGNNATNTAAAAGAGATNAAGCTTGATAANCTTAGAAGTTTAATNTCAACAGTNAGTCANAATACCGTTTTATTTAATGANNCAATNAANAATAATATTAGCTANGCCAAACCCATGGCATCTNATGAAGAAATTTTTGAAGCTGCAAGAAANGCAAATGCNCATGATTTTATAGAGAGCCTTCCAAATNGATATGAAACANTTGTNGGTGATGATGGNANNTTNCTCTCNGGNGGTCAAAAACAAAGGATTGCAATTGCTAGAGCNTTATTGAANGATGCGCCAATTATNATTTTNGATGAAGCNACTTCAGCATTNGATTCAGANTCAGAAAATCAAATTCAACAAGCAATAGANAACTTAAAAATAGGTAAGACTACTATTGTTATAGCTCACAGGCTTTCTACAGTGGAGAATGCTGAAAAAATTATTGTTTTAAAAGACGGTAAAATTGTAGAAAGTGGTACTCATAATGATTTAATGAGCCTAGAAAAAGCTTACTTTGAACTTTATAAAAATCAGTTTAAAGATGATGCTGAACCGGCTAAGAAAAAACTTCCTNTTTTAAAATCTCATTTTGCTTTATCGGAGCAAAAAACTAGTAACTTTATTGAGGAAGCCTGGTATGAAAATAAAAGTTGGATAAAAATCCTACTTCCATTTTCTTGGATTTATAGATTCTTGTTTAAGTTATTTCGAAAAAGAGACTTAGCCTCGGCATGGAAGCCTGATTTTAAGACAATCGTAATTGGTAATCTTACAGTTGGTGGTACAGGAAAAACTCCTTTGGTTATTTGGCTTGCCAATGAACTTAAAAAAGAAGGTTTTTATCCTGGTATTGTTTCAAGAGGATATAAGAGCACAGCTAATAACAGCCCTGTATTAATTACTCAATCGTCAAATCCTAGTGACGTGGGAGATGAGCCATTGATCATCTTTAATAATACAAATTGTCCAGTGGTAGTAGGAAGAAATAGAGTGAAAGCTGCAAAGTATTTAATACAAAACAGACAATGTAACGTCTTGATAAGCGATGATGGTCTTCAACATTTTAAANTAGGAAGGGATATAGAAATTGCCATGATAGATGGCATGAGGAAATTTGGGAATAATCTTTTGCTTCCAGCTGGTCCTTTAAGAGAGCCGATTAAAAAATTAGATCAAGTTGATTTTGTTATNAATACTAATACTTTTTATTCAAANGANGCTGAANCCAAAGAAAATAACTTTTTGATGACNTACAAACCNATATCTTGGGTAAACTTGGTCAGTCAAGACTCAATTGATGCAAATGATTGGAGCAAGGATAGAATTGTTTATGGGATAGCTGGTATTGGAAATCCTAGCAGTTTCTTTTCTCTTCTAAGAAGTCTTGATTTTCAAGTGATTGAAAAAGTATTTCCCGATCATCATGAATTCATAGATACGGATTTCTTTGAGATGAATGATTTACCCATCGTAATGACAGAAAAAGATGCAATAAAATGTAAGTTTTTAAAAAACCCTAATTGTTGGTATTTAAAAATTGAACCTGTTATAAATGAAGATTTTAAAACTGATTTATTTAAGAAAATAATTTGAAAAAAATTGTCGTAATTCCTGCAAGGATTCAGTCTGAGAGATTGCCTGAGAAGCCATTGAGGTT
>NZFZ01000010.1 GCA_002689405.1 Gammaproteobacteria bacterium
TTTAAAATTATCTATTTGTAAATCAATTTCAGTAAAAAAAATATCCTTTTTGCATCTTGATGAAATGCTATTATAATTTTTTTCAGTAGTGATTAATTCCACACCTTTTTTTTTGTACTTAAGTATAAATTTTTCGATTTGGTTGTCCGAAAATATATAATGATCAGGGAAAAATTTATTTTCAACTATATTAACATCATTTTTTTTCAAAAAATCTATGAAACTTTTATTATCTGCAATCCCCGAAAATGCAAAAAATTTCTTGTTATAAAATTTTTCTTTATTTTAAATTAGTATAGTATTTCGCAATTAAGACTTGTAAAAGACACATTTATGTCACATAATTGACACATGGAATTAAGAGTAAAAAAATTATTTTCAACCTTATTCTTTGGGTCATTCTTAGCCTGGAGTAATCTTCTAATTCTATTAGCCACTTATAGCCTTTTCATATAAAAGAAAAGGGCCCAACCATTTCTGATTAGGCCCTACTCTTTAATTTTAACCTTATAAAGAGAGATGATTAAAATTTATACTCTACTCCAACACCTGTGTATGCTTTGTCACTATTCGCAGCGTCCACTGAGCGAATTGTGTGATATGCAAAGATCTTAAACTTCTTAAAGAGTTTGTGATCATATCCAAGCTGAGTTTGAGTTAGACCGTCAGATTTGTCGGAAGTACCATACTGAAATTTTACCTTACCTTTTCCGTCTGCTACTTTTCCAGCGATACTGATAGTAGTTGCATCGTAATCTTTGGAATTACCAACGGTAGATTCGGTAGTAGTATGAATTAGACCAATAGTTACTGGACCGGCAGGTATCATCATACCTAATCTGTTATGGTCATAACCTTTGATGGATGCTTTTTCGGTAGCCAGTACAAATTGAATGACATCAATATCGTATTTTAGTGATGCTGACAGGTTTGTTCCGAATTCACCATCTAAATCAGTGTTAGCTACTTCATCATCTTTACCTTTACCAACACCTACTGAAATACTTACTCCGCCACCGAATACAGGAGAATCATATCCGACGAATGAGCCAATTCGGTTTTCTCCATCGGTCATGTTTTTGATATCACCTTTTAGGTCATTAAATAGATCAGCTTTCAATTGAGCTAATTTTAAAGGCGTATCGTGAGTACCTAACTTTATAGTACCGAAGCCGCCTTTCAAACCAACAAAAGAATTTCTTTGGTTGAAAGCCTTACTTTTAGTATTGTCGTTAGTAATGTCTACTTCATATTCAATTTTATAGATTCCAGTCAAACCATTTTTCATGTCGACCTTACCTTTAAAACCAATTCTTGAAGCATTGCTCACAAGATCTATCTCTTTCTCATTAACACCGTCAGATCCGTCGTTGTTAACAGCAATATTTAATTTACCGTAAACTTTTGGAGCTGATATTGCACTCATTGATATCAGAACTAAGGCTGATACAAATATTGCTTTAAATTTATTCATGTAATGTTCTCCTTATGAATTAATAATTCGGAGAATGGTAGACTAAGAAAATTACAAATTTGATACAGATCAAGTAATTTCTTTGATATTTTTGTGACTTCTTTGTGACAATTTGATTATTTATATTCAGTTAAATACAATCATTTGATGATTGAGTTTGATATTCCTGATTACAAAAGAATCAACGAAGAGCTGTACGAGAAAGAAAAAAGAAAACTCTTAATTGAATTGCTAAAACTGCAAAATTGGATTATCGAGTCAAAAAGGAAAGTTGCCATAGTTTTTGAAGGCAGAGATACGGCTGGAAAAACAGGCAGCATTTCTGTGCTTTCTAAATACCTAATCCCAGATCATTGCAAACTCGTAGCTTTAGGCAAGCCATCTGAAAAAGAATCCAAGAAATGGTTTAAAAGGTATGAAAAACATTTACCAAAAACTGGGGAACTCGTTTTTTTTGATAGATCCTGGTACACCAGAGCATTGGTTGAGGCAACTATGGGATATTGCACCAAACGTCAATACACCTATTTCATGAAGAATGTTGTTCCTTGGGAACAAAAGCAGATTGAAGACGGAGTTGAGTTTTTTAAATTTTATTTGTCCATTGAAAAAAATACCCAACAAAGAAGAATAGATAAAAGAGCGACTAGTCCGTTGGTTTACTGGAAAATTAGTGAAAATGATTTCAAGATGCTTGATAAATGGGATGCCTTCACTCTTTATAAAGAACAAATGTTTAAAAGAACATCGTATCAAGAAGCGCCTTGGGTAGTACTGAATGCTAATAATAAAAAAGTTGCGATCTTAAGTGCTTTACGATTTATTCTTAATGCATACGATTATCCAGGCAAAGATTTACCAAAACCTAAGAAATGGTCTGAAGGTTTGAATAACTACAAAGTCAAAATCAATAAAGTTTCATTTGAGAATTTATCCTATCAGCAATATAAAACTTTAAGAGTTTTTGCTGATGACTAAAAATTCTGAAAAAATATCCTGCATTGACATTGGTTCCAATGCTATTAAGTATCGTCAATATCGTCTTATCAATAAAGAACACCTTGAGTTAGATACTTTTAAGAGAGTCTCCCTGAGGCTGGGTACAGATGCTTTTAACGAAGGCAAAATGCTTGAAAAAACCTATGAAGAATTTTTCTCAGTTTTAAAAAAACTTAAAAAACATGCCAAAAAAAAGGAAGCAAAATTAATTGGCTTGTTTGCTACGTCAGCAATGAGAACGTTTTCCAACAAAGCTCAAATTATAAAAAAAATAAAGAAAGATTTAGGATTAGAAATAGAGATTTTAAGTGGCAAGGAAGAAGCTGCATTACTTAAATACTTTGATTACAGAACTCATAAAAAACATCAGAGCATGATTGTTGATGTTGGTGGGGGCAGTACTGAAATATATATAGCCGATAGTAAACTAGAAAAAATAAAATCATTTCAACTTGGAGGAGTAAGAATATTAAAAAAGACAGATAAGAAAAAAAATTGGATAGAGCTTGAAAAGTTTTTAAAAGATATTTGCACAAGCCAAATTAAAAACATTATTGGAGTTGGGAGTAATGCGAAGTTAATTATTCAAGCTTCAAAAAAAGAAACTGACTTTTTGACTTATGAAGAAATAAAAGAAATAAAAGAAACTCTAAAAAAATCGTCAATAGAAAAAAAAATTAAAGAATACGATTTTCCTATTGATCGAGCGGATATCATTGAGCATGCTGCTTCTATCTTTGAATTTATTCAAAATAAATTTAAAACGGCTAAGTTTTATGGATCAAGCTGGAACATCAGTGATGGTTTTGTACGAAAAAAAATTTTGGATAATCAAGCAACTTCTTTGGAAGCTTCGTGATCTGTTTTGACATCTATATAAAATATTGAGCCCTTGGGTTCGTTTGAATCTACCCCAACCGAATAACCCATCATTAATGCAAGGTTTTTTGATATGGATAATCCTAGTCCAGTGCCGCCAATTTTTTTTGACCTACCCTTGTCTACTCTAAAGAATCTTTCAAAAACTCTTTCTCTATATTTTTTAGCAATCCCTGAGCCAGTATCTTTAACCATTATTCTACAAAAGTCTTTGTCTACTTTTTCACAATCAATGACTATTGAAGATTTCTTAGGGCTATGTTTTATTGCGTTATTAACATAATTAGAAATGATTATTTTCATAGCAGATTCATCGCCAATGATGTTTGTGCACTGATTAAGATTGTTCACCAAAGTGATGTTGCCTTTTTCAGTCATTGGCTGTAATTCTTCTAGAGCAGAATCCACAATATTTTTTATGTTTAATTTATCTAAAGAGATAGGATAATCGCCAGATTCCATGCTGGAAATAGAGAGCAATTCGTTAACTATAGTTGCCATTCTTTCACTTTGAGATTGAATTGCCTTGGTAAACTCAATAGCGTTTTTGTCTTGTATCAACTTGCTTGCAAGTAAAGTTTCTGAATTGGCCTTTATAACACTAATTGGTGTCCTTAGTTCATGTGAAACGTTGCCAATAAAGTCTCCGCGCATCTTTTCTAGATTTTTTAACTTAGAAATATCACTGAAAACAATCAGAAGCTGGTCATCGGAAGAAAATTTTTGTGAACTAACTAAATATACAGTTTTAATTGTTCTAGGGCCTGAGATTTCTTTTGTATATTCATCTTTTTCCCAAGCTTTTTTTATAAACTTTTTAAAAGCAGGATAAGAAATATTTTTGAATAAATCATCGCCAATATTTAATTCAGGGAAAAAATCCTTTGCGATGGTTTGGTTAAAATAAATAACATTTAAATTTTTATTTACCAAAATAACGCCTTGTCCCATTCTAGAAAGCAAGTTACTGACTAAAGATAATTGTTTTGAATAATTTAGTAATTCACTTTGGACCTCAGCTGTAGAAGTTCTCAACGAATCAAAGGCCGATTCAGAATCTATTTCCTCGGTATTATTGGGTCCTGAAATTATTCTTGCAGCTTGCATGACCACGTCTCGTAAAAACCTATAGAGAGTTGTTCCTGAAGCGAAAATAAGAACCACAAACAAAATGATTCCCGCAACAATATTCTCGTTGAAGAAAACATCCCCTTTTAGAATAACCGCGCTGATCAAAAAAGAGACTACGACCGTAAAGACGGTCAAAAGAAAAATTCTAATTTTTAAAGAAAGTTTCACTAAGCTATATTAAGCTTTGTTGAAAATATATCCAACACCTCTGATGGTTTCTATGTTGGCTCCGTATTTTCCTAATTTAGACCTCAATCTTTTTACATGAGTATCAACAGTTCTTGTGGTAACTGAACTGTCGTATCCCCATACTTTATCGAGTAAATTATCTCTGGTTTGAACCTTATCTATCTTTGTTAATAGATGTTTCAAAAGAGTAAATTCTTTTGCGGTAAGAGAAATTTTTTCATCTCCAAGGAATACTTTGTGTTTGCTGGTATCAATCAATAGCTCTTTAAAAGTAATGTTGTCATTATCATCATCAGCAGCTTTATTTTTATCTGAATCGTTACTATTTCTTCTTAACTGAGCCTGAACTCTCAACATGAGTTCTCTAATGCTATAAGGCTTAACTATGTAATCATCTGCGCCCAACTCAAATCCAACTACCCTATCTACTTCTTCTCCTTTAGCAGTCACCATAATTACACTTATATTTTTTAGATCTTCTTGAGAACGAATGTGACGACAAATATCAAGGCCGGAAATATCAGGTAACATCAAGTCAAGAATGACCAAATCAGGGGTATCGGAATCTTTTAAAATTTTTAAGGCCTCTGCCCCTTTAAAAGCAGATGTAACTTTATAACCTTCGTTTTCAAGATTAAAACTTAACGTTTGATTTAAGTCTTCTTCATCTTCAATAACAAGAATTTTCTTCATTATGAGATTATTTTACTACATTCAACGACTTGGAGTACTCAGATATATTGTTTTTTCTATTGGGTCTGCCAATGCAAAAGTAATCAAATCCTTTCCGAGCTAAAAGATCAGGGTCATAGATATTTCTTCCATCAAAAATAACTGCATTTTTTAAAATAGTTTTTAACTCTTCAAAATCTATATTAAAAAATTCTTTCCATTCTGTAGCAATAATTAAAGAGTTTGAATCCTTAGCTGCATCGAAAGCATTCTGACAAAAAGATAAATTTTTATGCTGAATTGTTTCTCTTAAATTATTCAAAGCCTTAGGGTCATAAGCTTTAACTACCGCTCCTTTACTTAGAAGATTTTTAATCAATTTAATCGAAGGAGCAAAACGAATATCATCTGTGTTAGGTTTGAACGAAACACCCCAAATGGCAATTGTTAGGCCAGATAGATCATCAGATTCGAAATATCCTGTAATTTTTTTTGTAAAAATATCTACCTGATTATCGTTAATTGCAATTACAGATTTTAAAAGTTTTAAATCCAGATTTGCATCATTTGCATTATCAATCAACGCTCTAATGTCTTTGGGAAAACACGAACCGCCAAATCCCAATCCAGGGTACAAGTATTCAAAACCTATCCTTTTATCAAGCCCTATACCCATTCTTACTTTTTCAATATCAGCTCCTTTCAAGTCAGCATAAATTGAAAGCTCATTCATAAAACTTATCTTAGTAGCCAAAAAAGAGTTTGAGGCATATTTAGTTAATTCAGCCGAAAGTGTATCCATAAAAATGATGGATTTATTTTCTCTTATAAAAGGAGAAAAAATAGTTAAAAAAAGATCTTCTGAGATGTTAGGATTTTTACCGATGACTATTCTGTCAGGTTTTAAGAAATCTTTTACTGCCGAGCCTTCTCTTAAAAATTCTGGACACATTGAAATACTGATATTCTTTGATGAGTCGATCATTGCTGACAACTCTTCACATGTACCTGGAGGTACGGTAGATTTGATAATAAAAAAAGCATTTTTTGTATTTTCAGAAATAGAAAATACAGATTTGTAGAGAGCTAATAAGTTTGCCTCACCCGAACCTCTTGGAGGAGTACCGACACAAATAAAAAAGATATTCGAAAAAATAGAGACCTCTTGTAAATTGTCTGAAAAGCTTAATCGATTGTTTTCTAAATTTTCTTTCAGCAAAGATTCAAGCTGAGGTTCGTAAATACTAGTTTTTCCTTTTTTCAATAGTTCAATCTTGTGCTGATCTATGTCATAACATTTAACTTTGTGACCTGAGTGAGCAAAACAAGAAGCAGTAACCAAGCCTACGTATCCTGCGCCAATAACATTAATATTCATGGATTTGCTTCTGTTATAGTAGAAATAAAATTGCTTGCAACTTCATCCCAAGAATATTTTTTTGAATACGCAATACACGATTTACGATCGATTTTTTGTGCTTGCTTTATTGCGTGTTTTAAATCTTCATCTAGGTAGCCATTGACGCCATTTTTGACAACATCAATTGGTCCGGTTACTGGATATCCTGCTACTGGAGTTCCGCAGGCATTTGCTTCTATCATGACAATCCCAAAAGTATCAGTCCGAGAAGGAAAAACCTTAACACAGGCATTTGAGTAAATTTCAGCAAGCTCTCTGCCGAATTTGTAGCCAAGAAAGTCTACATCTGGATATTTTTTTTTAAGACTTTTCAAACTGGGTCCATCACCTACTACAACTTTCTTCTTATCCAGTTCTAAACTTAAGAAAGACTCTAAATTTTTTTCTTTGGACACTCGGCCCACATAAAGATAGTAGTTATTATTTCTATTACTTGGAGTAGGAAAAAAAATACTTTCATCAATGCCCCTTGACCATAAAGCTAATTTTTTTATTCCGATCTCTTCCAATTCTTTTTTATGAGAAGGTGTATTAACAAAAGTCACACTAGCTGCGTTGTGAAACCATCTTTCAAAACTATTGGTAAATTGAACTGGGATGCCTAGCATTTTTTTTAGGTATAACGGAAAGTTTGTATGATATGAAGTTGAAAAATTTAATTTTTTTGCTAAACATAGTTTTCTTGCATAAAGTCCGAGCGGGCCTTCAGTCGCAATGTGAATTATTTCCGGACGAAAATCTTTTATGATTTTCTTTATTTTAAAAACATTCAGTGAAAGTTTAATTTCCCTGTAAAAAGGTACAGGCACAGATACAAAACTGCTCGGCTCGATGATTTTTACTTCATTCTTTATCGATAATTCCTTTACTAAATTTTCTAGTGTAGTNACTACGCCATTGACTTGAGGTTTCCAAGCATCCGTGACCAACAGAACTTTCATGCAACCTTTTCTTCTGACGAGTTTTGATTGTATGTTTCTTTAGAATAATCAATGATGTGAAAACGGCCNTCATAATCTTCTACCAATGCAGTACAAGACTCAACCCAATCACCACAGTTCATATAATGTATTTCATCTATCATTTCATTTGCAGCTGAATGAATATGCCCGCAAATTACTCCATCAAATCCTTCCTTTTTGCATGCAAAAGCTAAAGAACTCTCGAAGTCGCTTATGAAGTTTACTGCTGATTTAACTTTGTGTTTTACGTATGCTGAGAAGGACCAGTATCCAAGATTGAAATTTTTTCTGAAAAAATTTATTACCCTGTTGATTACCATCAAGAGTTCATAAGCCCAACTACCTAGTTTGGAAATCCATTTATTGTATTTCGTAACTAGATCGAATTGGTCTCCATGGATGACTAGATATTTTTTTCCGCTTATCGAGGTATAAGTATCGCGATCAGTAACTTTTACGTTACCCAGTAGAATAGGCGAATATGATCTAAGAAACTCATCGTGATTTCCTGTAATGTAATTTACATTTGTGTCATCTTTTGCATAAGATAGAAATCGTCTTANAACATTAGTATGTGCTTGNGGCCAAAAAAGGGATTGTTCCAATCGCCAACCGTCAATAATATCTCCAACTAAATATAATTCTTCNCAGGAATGATTGTAGAGAAAATCCAGCAGTCTTTCTGCTTGACAACCTTTAGTGCCTAAATGGATATCTGATAGCCAGATAGATTTAAATTTTTTTTGCTCCATCTATTNGGCAATTAGGAACTTTGTAGAGATTTTATTCAATCCTAAAACTTTTCAAACAGAATGATTTTTCCTTAAATTTCCAATTCTGTAACAGACCTTATAAAAAGTTCACGCTTTCTTTGGGAAATCGTAAAATGTCTCTATCGCTTCGTGAAAATTATTCAGCTCTATGGATGACTTTTCAATAGAAAAACCCATGCAGCCACAGGTAGGAAAATAGATAGCACGATTTGAAAACATTGATGCAGTTTCAGAAATTCCTGGATTATGGCCTATAAAAATAACAGCTTCCTTATTGCTTAAAGTAAAAATATTTTTTAGGTAGTCAGAAGGATCTCCATGATATAAAGCATCATCNAATTNAATGGAAAAATTTTGATCGTAATCGTTGAAAAATAATTCTAAAGTTTCTTTGGTTCTTTTAGCAGGACTTGAAATTACTTTTAGATTCNCTGGAAAATAATGATGCAATTTCTCTCCCATTAGAGAGGCATCTCTTAAACCTCTTTTATTAAGAGGTCTGTCAAAGTCTTTTAAGGAGGGATTGCCCCAATCGGACTTAGCGTGCCTTAAAAAGAAAAGTTTCAAATATTAAGCAATGAACTTAGTCGAGTCCGGTTCTTTAATAACTTTATTGCTGAGGGTTCCTACTTTTTCCAATTCAATTTTTATTTCATCGCCCTCTTGGAGCCAACTTGCTCTCCCTGCCATGACTTCTACACCCAATACACCTCCTGGAGTTCCAGTAGGCACAATATCACCTGGCATAAGCGTGAAGGCTGTAGATAAATGTTCGATTAAATCNTAACAATTAAAAACTAGTTCTTTGGTATTAGAATTTTGTTTTTCTTCACCATTTAAGAAAAGTTTGATATCCAAATTATGCGGATCGCCAATTTCATCCATGGTGACTAAATAAGGTCCTAAAGGACAGTGGGTATCAAAACTTTTGCCCATGGTAAAAGTAGGAACGGCCAATTGCCAATCTCTAACACTAACATCGTTACATATGGTGATTCCTGCAATTACAGACGCTGCTTCATCTTTGCTAACGTGTCGGCATTGCTTACCAATCACAAAAGCCATTTCTGCTTCGTAGTCCAAAGCTTCTGANGCCCTTGGTAAATGGATAACCCCATTGTGCCCAGTNACCGANGAAGATTGTTTATTAAAGACCATTGGAATCTTAGGTGTTTCCATCCCAGATTCTTTAACGTGATCAGCATAATTAAGACCTATAGCCAGAATTTTTTGAGGATTAATAATTGGAGACAATAAGGTAACTGAATTTAGAGGTATCAAATTCTCAGCTTTTTCAAGTAAGTCTGTGGCTTTATTCATATTAACTTCCCCGCCTTCAAGAAATGCTTTCATTTCATCAGGTAAAGAAGAATCGTTGGCAAAAGGACAAATACTATCTTCGAGCAATGCCCCAATTGCTGTTGTATCGCTGTTGGAATAAGTTACTAGTTTCATAATTATTTCGGTTGCATCCTAATTCCACCATCGAGACGAATCGTCTCGCCGTTGAGGAAAGGATTTTCAATTATTTGAGTTGCNAACATCGCAAATTCGTNGGGGTTGCCCAAACGTTTTGGAAATTGCGTCATTTCAATAAGGGGGTTTCTGACTGCATCAGGTGCCATAGCCATCAGAGGTGTATCGAAGATTCCAGGAGCAATGGTGTTGTTTCTGATTCCCATTCTTGCTAAGTCTCTTGCGATGGGTAAGGTCATACCCACAACTCCACCTTTACTTGCACTATATGCAGCCTGACCAATCTGTCCATCAAAAGCTGCTACTGAAGCTGTATTGATGATCACTCCACATTCATTATCTTTCTCCGGTTCATTTTTCCCCATAACTTCTGCAGCAAGTCTTAAACAATTAAAAGTTCCATTAAGATTGATATCGATCACCAACTTAAAATAATCCAATGGGTGTGGCCCGTCTTTACCAACCGTTTTGGAAGCACTTCCAATTCCGGCACAATTGATCAAAATATGAATGGCACCGAATTTTTCTACAGTTTTNTCCATTGCGGCTTTGACATTATCTTCTTCAATGACATTGGTAATGCAATAATCTGCATCTTCACCTAATTCTGCAACAGCTGCTTTGGCATTGTCTTCGTTTAAATCCAACAACATTAGTTTTGCGCCCTTCTCTTTAAGCGCCTTAGCAGTAGCAAGACCCAGTCCAGATGCGCCACCGGTAATCACGGCAACTTTATCTTGTATCTTCATAAACTCTCCTCAAAAAAGTGACTAGCATTATTGCAGTTTTGAAGAAAAAATAAAGTAAAGCGTCTTCTATAGACTCAAGCGTTAACCTTTATTAAGATTAAGGTCCACTTTTTAGGGAGAAAATATGAAAACCGATTANGAATTTTTAAAAACCGAANTCGACGGTCACATCTTAACCGTCACCATAAATAGACCGGAAAGAATGAATGCTTTGCATCCCCCTGCCCACGCTGAATTTGATGAGGTTTGGAATGAATTTGATAAAGACGAAAATCTCTGGGTAGGTATTGTCACTGGTGAAGGNGATCGTGCTTTTTCTGCAGGAAACGATCTTAAGTTTCAAGCTGAAGCTGGGGGAAAAATGGACATCAATATGGCCTCTTCAGGTTTCGCTGGATTGACCTCTAGGTTCAATTTAACCAAACCTCTGATTGCTGCAGTAAACGGTGTTTCTATGGGCGGAGGATTTGAGATAGCCCTGGCTTGTGATTTGATTGTGGCTTNCACCAATGCAAAATTTGCTTTACCGGAACCTAAAGTTGGTCTTGCCGCTCTTGCTGGAGGCATGCAAAGACTTCCAAGACAGATTGGAATGAAAAATGCTCTTGGTATGATGCTAACCGGTAGACATGTTTCTGCTGAGGAAGGTATGCGACTTGGTTTTGTTAACGAAGTGGTTGAGCCAGAAAATCTTATTTCAGCTGCCAAAGCTTGGGCGAAACAAATTGAAGAATGTTCCCCTATGTCCATCCGNGCAACCAAACAAGTTGCTTATGAAAATTTCAAGGAACCGGACTTGGAAAAATCCATGCAAGCGCACTACTCCGCGGTTAAAGAATTATTCGGAAGTGAAGACTTTATTGAAGGACCTTTAGCTTTTGCTGAGAAAAGATTACCAAACTGGAAAGGCAAATAATTTTAAGGAGAAAGAATAATGTTTGATTTAACTGGAAAAAACGCCATTATCACTGGCTCCTCTAAAGGAATTGGAAAATCCATTGCTAAAGCTATGGCTCAACAAGGAGCCAATGTAGTCATCTCAAGTCGAAAGGCAGATGTTTGTGAAGCTACGGCGGAAGAGATTAACTCCATGAGCTTTCCTGGAAAAGCAATTGTCATTCCATGCAATATCTCCGATAAAACAGCTTTGGAGATGCTGGTTGAAGAAACCAGATCGCAGTTGGGACAAATAGATATTTTGGTTTGCAATGCAGCGAGTAATCCTTTCTTTGGCTCCATCAAAGACATTCCNGATGATGCGTTTGAAAAAATCATGAATAACAATATTAAAAGCAATCACAATCTATGTCAGATGGTTATCCCCGAAATGATGGAACGTAAAGATGGAAGTATCATCATCGTATCTTCTATTGGNGGTTTAAATGCAAGCCCAGTCATAGGTGCTTACAATATTTCCAAAGCTGCAGATATCATGCTTGTGAAAAATTATGCTTTGGAATTTGGTCAGTACAACATCAGAACCAATGCTATAGCTCCTGGATTATTCAGAACAGATTTTGCAAAAGCACTTTGGGAAAACCCTGAAATTTTNAAACAATCTACTGCTACTTGTCCTATGAAAAGAATAGGTGANCCGGATGAAATTGGTGGTGCGGCAGTATTTTTAGCTTCTCAAGCAGGAAGTTTTGTAAATGGACACACTTTAGTAATAGATGGAGGCACAGTAGTTTAATGAGTAATGAAGTAGTTTTGTATGACAAGAAAGATTCGGGAGTGGCTTTAATTTCACTCAATCGCCCGGATAGACTTAACGCAATCACCGGAGAGTTGACTGCCAGNCTGAAAGAAAAAATCGATGATGCTTGTAAAGATGATGATATAAAAGTAATCGTGCTTACTGGATCTGGTCGAGGTTTTAGTGCNGGTGCTGATATGGATAGTCTTTCTGATATTTNAGCTAATAATCGAGAAGAAAATCCCGATCAACCTGAAGACCGTAACTATGAAACTAATGGTTTATCAGAATGGGAAGGTACATACAGTTACTTTCCTTCAGTACCAAAACCAATAATTGCAGCAATCAACGGTCCAGCTGCAGGTGTTGGTTTAATCATGTCCTTGTATTGTGACATGCGTATTGCTTCTGAAGATGCCGTGTTTTCAACCGCCTTTTCCAAAAGAGGTCTTATTGCTGAATGGGGNGTGGGTTGGATTCTNCCGAGAATTATNGGAGTTGCACANACCATGGATATCATGATGACNGCTAGAAAATTTGATGCCAAAGAAGCAGAACGTATTGGTCTGGTNAACCGTTGTTTTCCTGCGGAAAGTTTTATGGAAGATGTTATNGCTTACGCAGAAGATATTGCGCAAAATGTCTCTCCTAGATCGGTCCAGATTATGAAACGTCAAATCTATACTGCTTTAGGTGAAGATATTAAAACCAATTTAGAATCATCTATGGAAGAGATGGTTAAAAGTTTTGGTTCGGAAGATTTCAAGGAAGGTGTTGAACATTTCATTGAAAAGCGTCCGGCAAACTTCACAGGAAAATAATTATGACAAACGCAATGGATTTTATTGATCCAGCTAATCGCCTAGCTGTTTTAGATCAAGTAACAGCTGAAGGCATGTTGTCTTTAAAAAAAGATACAGTNAGAGGCAANGAATATCATGTTTTTGCTGAAGCTCCTAACAATCTGAGGGAATTTTATGAAATTGGTCTCATGCATGGTGATTGGGAACATATTATTTNCGAAGATGATCGAATTACTTATCCTGAAACTTTTGCAAGAGCTAATCAATTGGGTAATGTCCTGCAAAGTNCTTATGGTATTGAGAAAGGAGATAAAGTTTCTTTTTCCATGCGTAACTATCCTGAGTGGATGTTTTGTTACATGGCCATTACTTCAATCGGAGGAATTGTTGTTCCGCTAAATTCATGGTGGCAAGGCGATGAACTTGAATATGGCATTACGAATAGTGAATCAAAATTGTTCATCGGTGATGAAGAACGTTTGGATCGNCTTGGAGATCGTTGTTCAGATGTAGCAAAAATATCTGTGCGTTCCAATAATCCAGATCATCAGGAATTTGATTTTTATAAAGTGATTGAAGGTGCTAGCGATAAACTTGAAAACCCAGTAGAAATCTTACCTGAAGACGATGCCTCTATCATGTATACCTCGGGAAGCACAGGTTATCCCAAAGGAGTTGTCGCAACACACCGTTCTATTATTTTTGCACCCTACTATTGGATTACCTTAACAACTATGGGTAAGGTAGCGCTTGGAGAGGCTGCACCCGAAGCCGATCAACAACAAATAGCTACGCTGGTCAGTGTGCCCTTGTTTCATGTCACAGGATGCCACGCCATTTTTTTGCTTTCCATACCGGTCGCTCGAAAAACTGTTTTGATGTACAAGTGGGATCCAGAAGTAGCATTGGATTTGATAGAACGAGAAAAAATATCCATGTTCACCGGAGTGCCAACTATGTCCTACGAATTGGTTGANGCACAAAAGAAAAATCCCAGGGATATTTCTTCGCTCAAAGATTTAACCGGTGGCGGAGCAGCTCGACCGCCTGAACAAGTTAAAGAAATGAAAGCCAATATGAAAGATACCAATCCTGGAATTGGCTATGGGCTTACAGAAACGAATGCTTTAGCTGCAAACAACACAGGTGATGTTTATCTGCAAAAGCCAGATAGNACCGGTTTTGCTGTTCCCAAACTGATTGATTTAAAAATAGTCGACGATGATGGCAATGAATTGCCTAGGGGAGAAATTGGTGAGGTTTGCATTAGAGGAGCCTGTACTTTTCGTTGTTATTGGAAAAACCAAGAAGCTACAGATGAAGTTTTGGATTCCGAAGGATGGTTTCGCTCTGGTGACGTTGGATTGTTAGACGAGGATGACTTTCTTTATATTAAGGATCGAAAAAAAGATATTGTCATTCGAGGTGGAGAAAATATTGCTTGTTTNGAGGTTGAAGCGGCAATCACTGAACACCCTGCTGTCTTAGAAGCTTCGGTATTTGGTGTGCCTGATGAAAGACTTGGTGAAAAATTAGCAACCGTGGTTTCTTNTAGAGNAGATCAAAATATCGATGAAGCCGAACTATCTTCTTTTTTAGCAGAAAAGTTAGCTAAATTTAAAATCCCGGAATTCATGTGGTTCCAAACTGAGCAACTGCCTCGAATTGCTTCAGGAAAAATTGCAAAAAAACAAATGCGCGAAGAAGCCATTGAAAAACTAGGAGGATAATCTTGGATATTGTTGGTAAAAGAGTTGTAGTAACCGGTGCTGCCAGCGGCATCGGAAAAGCATTAGCCACTGAATTTAAAAATGAAAAGGCCAAAGACGTCGTTCTTGCCGACCTAAATGAAGATGTTGAAAAAGTTGCAGAGGAATTGGGATTTTCTGGTTTTGTAGTAAATGTCGGCAAGGAAGATGAAGTTAAANATTTGATAAGTTTTGCAAATGAAAAAATGGGTGGCATTGATATTTTTTGTTCCAATGCAGGTATTGGAGGAGAAATNGGTTTATTGGATGTCTCAACCGAAGCTTGGCAAACCATTTGGGATGTAAATTTCATGGCGCATGCGCATGCGGCAAAACATTTGATTCCGCAAATGTTAGATCAAGGTTCTGGTTATTTGGTCAATACCGCTTCCGCAGCCGGTTTACTAACACAAATTGGTGCGGCACCCTATTCGGTTACGAAAGCAGCAGCAGTAAGTCTCGCAGAATGGATAAAAATAACGTACGGTAAAAAAGGCATCGGCGTTTCTTGTCTTTGTCCCCAAGCAGTGAAAACTGCAATGACAGCGCAGGGACCTGGAGTTGCTGGTGTGGACGGTATGATCGAAGCCGATGAATGTGCCAAAGATGTAATCGATGCGATTCAAAAAGAACGTTTTCTTGTTACNCCTCACAAAGAAGTACTNGAATACATCAAAAGAAAAACCACCGATTACGATCGATGGATTACAGGAATGCAAAGACTTCAAGATCGCTTTGAAGAATTTTATGAAGATTTTAAAGATCAGTAAGATCTTTGCAGTTTCTTGCTAAGAGATGATTCAAAGTTCCGGATTTGGAACTCTCCCCCCAAATTCTGCACATCTGCAAGCCATCCACNCGTTTGAAAAATTCAATTTCTGTAACTTTGATGCGATCTAGATAATCCATATTCGGCAGCTTGTATATCTCTAGAATTCCGCCTAAATAAGCTTCCTTGGTCCCAACATCGACAAAATAAGTAACCTCATAATTTTCCAAAGTTTTTGAAAAATAATCCAGAGAAGAGTCCCAAGAGGTATTTGTAATCTGATAATCTTTTGAACAAGCAAAGAACTGACATAAAATAATACTTAGGATTATTTTTTTTGAAAAAATTTTTTTATGTTTGAGATTAAACCCTTTCAAATTTTTGGTGCNGATCATCTTTCAGTTTTGATNTTTATTTTATCTCTCTCTATCTTAATTCCCTATTTTTTAAGAAATCAATCTGAANCTATCAAGAGAAGATTNGGACAAGGCTTGGCAGTCTTATTGATAACCAATGAACTCTTAAAGCCATTTATTTATTCAAGTGTTTGGCCAGANGATTTTCCATTTTTAAAAATGCTACCAATGCATTTTTGTCATTTAGCAAGTTTCTCTGCAGCTATTTTTATGTTGACACGGAAAAGAATATTTTTTGAAATTGCTTTTTTTTGGGGAATTGGCGGCGGTTTGATGGCTAATACCCANCCGGATGTGAAATTTGACTTTCCACATCTGCATTTTTTACTTTTTTTCATTAGTCATGGTTTNATGTGGCTCGGCATTGGTTTTATTTCCATCGGACTAAATAATCGACCCACCTTCAAATCGATTACAGATGTCCTAAAGGTGACTTTTCCAGTTTTATTTGTAATTTACTTAATCAATTTAATTATTAATTTCTTTGCAGAAGGAGAACCCGCAAATTATTGGTTTATGATGCAACGCCCTGCTGGACAATCAATTGTTGATTTGATGCCAGATCCACCCTTTCACTATATCTTTTTCATCATTTTAGGGGTTTTGATGTTTTACNTTATATATTTTCCCTTTTATTTAAGAGATAAGCTAAAGTGATTTTTCTTTTATGAAAAAGATCTTAATTAGTTTNACGGCACTTATCGTTTTAGGACTTCTGGCTTTTCCAGTTTTGGATAGAGGTTATTTATGGCCTTATCAAGATGCAGGAAATATTAAAGGCAAAGGGTTATCTCAAGAAGTAATTGCTAATAGAGAGTCTTTAATCGCTNTAGCCAANGAAGACCTAAATGTTGAAAACGATAAAGTCATATATTTTGGTGATTTTCATGTGCACTCTACTTTTTCTGCAGATGCAATGCTGTTTTCTTTACCGATTATGGGAGGCGAAGGCGTAAGACCCATTGCCGATGCATGTGACTTTGCCAGATATTGTTCCAATCTGGATTTTTTTTCCATCAACGATCATGCTGAGCTTCTNACCAAAAGACATTGGATCGATACTATTGATTCGCTTCAAGCTTGCGATGCAACCAATTTAGATTCAAATCCTGACCTCACTCCATTTGTCGGCTGGGAATGGACTCAACAAGGATCGAATGCTTTTAATCATTTCGGACATAGAAATGTCATTTTCAAAGGTATCGATGATGATGAACTGCCTGCACGTCCGATTGGTGCAATTACTGCTGGCGAGGAAGGAACCAATTTAGGAACTTCAGACTTAATGCCAACTCCACTTAGGGTTTATTTTCAAGCAACGGCACCACTTTCAGAAAAAGTCGATTATGGAATGGCAGCTAGATACTTTTATGCATCTTCAAAAGTTATGGATAATGTTTGTCCAGAAGGTATACCCGTTAGAGATTTACCAGATGACTGCAAAGAATTAACCAGTACACCAAAGGAGCTTTTTAACAAACTTAATGACTGGAACCTTCCTGCGATGGTCATACCGCATGGTACAACTTGGGGAGTTTATACGCCGATGGGTTCGTCNTGGGATAAGCAATTGGCAAATCACCAAGATGAAAATCTTAATATTTTATTGGAAGTGTATTCAGGTCATGGAAATTCGGAAGTATTCAGAGATTTTTCTGGTATCACCTTTAATCCTGATGGAAGCTACTCTTGTCCAGCACCAACGAAATCTTATACACCCAGTTGCCATAAAGCTGGACAAATTATGTATGAACGTTGTTCTGAGGCAGGTTTGCCAGAAGAAGAATGTGTTCAACGTTCGGAAAAAGCCAAGCAATACTATGTCGATCATGGAGTTCGAGGATTCTTGACGNTACCCAATGCTGATCCAACAGATTGGTTGGATGCAGGTCAATGCAAAGATTGTTATTTTGGAAGTTTTAATTACCGACCAAAAATGTCTGCTCAATATGCCTTAGCACTAACAAATTTTGATGACCCCTTATCCCTAAAAAGATTCAAATTTGGCTTCATTGGGTCAAGCGATGTTCATTCGGCTCAGCCGGGAACCGGTTTCAAACAGATGTTTAGAAAAATTCTTACCGATTCAAGAGGTCCAATCANAGAGGATATATTCGCTTCTTTAGCAAACAGTATGNTTAATCATCCAGAATACCAAGATAATACTCAACCGGCCGATCCTGCAAAAATGTATGACTTGCCTGGTTTCTTCCAAGCAGAAACTCAAAGAATTGGAAGTTTNTTACAAACAGGCGGATTGGTTGCAGTCCATGCTAAATCTAGAGAAAGAACAGAACTTTGGGATGCGATTCAAGATAGAGAAGTTTATGGAACTTCAGGAGAAAAAATTTTACTTTGGTTTGATCTGATTAAAGATGAGCGCTCTTATGCCATGGGAAGTGAAGTGATAATAACTGAAAAACCTAAATTCAAAGTTAAGGCTGTTGGCTCTCCTAAACAAAAGCCTGGATGTCCCAATTACGTAACTACCAATCTTGATCCCAAGCATATCGACGATTTGTGCAAAGGCGAATGTTACAACCCTTCTGAAGAAAGATACCTCATAGAGAAAATTGAAATCGTTAAAGTTACTCCGCAACAGAATCCAAATGAAGAAATAAAAAATCTTATTCAAGATCCTTGGCGAACTTTTGAATGTCCAGAAAGTGAAGCAGGATGCATTGTCTACTTTTCAGATGATGAATACGAAGACGCAAATAGAGATACAACTTATTATGCTCGAGTTTTGCAAGAACCGATTGGTCGGATCAATGCTGGGAGAGAAAGATGCGAGTACGATGTGGATGGTAATTGCGTAAAAGTAAATCTTTGCTATGGAGATTTTCGTACGGATCGGAATGATGACTGTTTGACTGAAGANTACGCAAAAGCCTGGTCATCACCAATTTATCTCTTAACAGAAGATAGAAATTAAACGCAGAAACTGACAAAATGAACTTCTTTTTTTGGGAGAACTGTAATGAGTTTAAAATGGGCAATCAATGGATTTATAGACGATATTTACTTTATGGCACAAGGCTTGCCCCGTGTGCTTTTTACATGGANTCCTGAAAATCAGCTTTCGATTCTCAATTTTTTTGAAAAGAATGTAAAACGATACCCAAATGAAATTGCTTTTGTTTTCAAAGATCAAGAAACCACTTGGCAAGAAGCAGATATCAAAGTTTCTCAATATGGAGCCTTCTTACAATCTCAAGGGATAGAAAAAGGCGATTGTTTTGCATTGCTGATGGATAACTCTGCAGATTTTTTAATGCTCTTACTTGCCGCACACAGAATTGGTGCGATTGCAGCTTTGATCAATACGACGGTTACTGGCGAGGGTCTAAAACATGTAGTTACTATTGTCGATGCAAAAGCTGCAGTGTTAGGCGCTTCTCATCTGGAAAAATTTGAATCTTCTATGCCCGAAGCAGAATTAGCATCTTTGAAGCTATTTCTAGTCAAAGACTCAAAAGATGTTCCGGATGGCTATACAGATATAAATACCGCTTCTCTAAACTCAGGTGAAGTTAAACCTCATCCTTTGAAAATCAAAGACGTGTGTATGTATATCTATACCTCAGGTACTACTGGTCTACCAAAGGCAGCTTTGATTAACAATGGTAGAGCCGTCAAAACCAGTTACGCAGGTCAGTTTTTTGGTTTCAGAGCAAAACAGAGCGATGTTCTTTATTTAACCTTACCCCTCTATCACGCTACCGGATTGCTTTGGTCGTGGGCGGGTTGCTTAAGAGGTGGAGCAACAACAGTTATTAAAGAAAAATTTTCTGCCTCAGAATTTTGGCCTGATGTTCGTAAGCACAAAGCGACTATGTTTGGCTATGTGGGAGAGCTTTGTCGTTATTTAATGAACATTGAACCCAATGTTGATGACCAAAATCATCAGCTGAAAGTCATCTCAGGAAATGGTCTGCGACCTGATATTTGGGAAAAGTTTCAAGCTCGTTTCAACATTCCAAAAATCAGAGAGCTATATGGAGCTACCGAGGGTGTTGGCGCATTAGTGAATACACATGGTAGGCCTGGCATGGTAGGCAGATACATGCGGGGTTCGCTTGTAGTTAAGTGCGACTTAGAATCAGGAGAACCCATTAGAAATTCTAAAGGTTATTGTGAATCGGTAGAAATCGGTGAGACTGGATTGTTCATCTCTAAATTATCTAAGCTGGCAACTTTTGAGGGCTACTTAGACAAACAAGCTTCGAACAAAAAAATAATGACCGACGTAATGCAAGATGGAGATACTTGGTTTAATTCAGGTGACTTATTAACTCGTCATGAAAATAACTGGTTATCTTTTGCAGACAGAGTCGGCGATACCTATCGCTGGAAAAGTGAGAACGTATCCACGATGGAAGTTGCTGCAATAATCAATAAATATCCGGAAGTCTTAGATACTAATGTTTACGGTGTTGAAGTTGAATCTGCTGATGGTAGAGCTGGTATGGCTTTGATGAATATCTCAGAAGATTTCGATTTTGAAGTTTTTTCTGAACATGTTGAGAAAAATCTCAATACTTTTCAAAGACCTTGTTTTATTAGAATTGCTGAAGTAATGAAAACCACCGGAACTTTCAAACATCAGAAAGAGGATCTGAAAAAACAGGGTTTCGATCCCTCTGTAATAGAAGATAAATTGTATTTTTATCAAAAAGGCAGATACGTTGAAATAGATGACTCTCTCTATCAAAGAATCCAATCCGGTGAGGAACGTTTTTAATGATTCAAGCTTTACGAAACTTTATAACAAGAAGAACCTTTGCATATAAAGTAAGAAACAAGTCAATGAATATGTTCTCAAGCTTTGAGAACTTCAAAAGAATCAGAAAGAGAGCAGAGGAAAATCGAACTGCCGAAGGTCGTCGGCATGAAGTGCTTTATTTCCATAAGGTTGATGATCCCTATTCTCATTTGACTGCGCATTACATTGAGAAATTTAAAGATGCATATGATGTTGATTTTAAACCCATTCTGGTGGGTGAGGAAAATCCAGCAGCTCTGCATGAACCGTCTTTGTATACAGATTATTGTTTGAAAGATGCAAAAAGAATTGCCCCTTACTATGAGGTTGATTTTCCAAAAAATGATTATCCCGAGAAACATTTAGTTAATANGGCCAACTCTATTTTGTCCGCTGTAAGTTCAGAAGAGTTTTGCTCTCTGGCTAAAACCGTCAGTCATGCTCTTTGGGGTGGTGATTTAGCAAAACTCGAAGAGCTTGAAGCTAAACATACAACATCAGAACAAGACCTCATTGAAANCCTTAAAAAAGGCAATCAAATCAGAAACGACTGTGATTATTATTTTGGCTCGGCTTTTTATTATGAGAAAGAACTCTATTGGGGAGTCGANCGTTTAAATCATTTAGAGGATCGTTTGACCGAATTGGGAGTAAGCAAATCCAGTGATAACGAACCTGTCTGTTTACTTCAAACGAAAGCCCCTGAGATTATGAATGCTGATAGAAAAGTTAACTTAACTTATTACCCATCGTTAAATAGTCCTTATACCTTTGTCAGCGCAAAAAGAGTAAGAGAATTTAAAGATGAATATCCGATTAATCTTATAACTAGGCCTGTTTTGCCAATGCTGATGCGAATGATGGTCATTCCAACTTTCAAGGCAAAATATATTATCTCTGATGCTGCAAGAGAGGGTCGCAAATACGGATATGAGATGAAAGAAATTTATTCGCCAATTGGCAGGCCGGCAAGAAAAGCTTACTCTCTATTCCCAGTGATTGATTCCATGGGNAAAGGTTTTGAATACATAGACGAACTGCTAAAAGCATCGTTTCAAGATGGTATTAATATTGGTGATGATGAATATCTTGAGAAAACAGTCACAAATTTGAGTTTGGATTGGTCTGAAATTAAAAAAGACCTAAATACTTCAAAATGGAAAAAAGTCTTAAACGATAACGTCGAAGATATGTATCAAGGAAATTGCTGGGGAGTTCCAAGTTTCAAGATTACCGACGCAGATGGCTCAAACCCTTATTACGTTTGGGGACAGGATCGCTTGTGGCTGCTAAAAGAAGAAATCAATAGACGATTGGGATAGCCTAGAGCAAAATAGGTTTTAATTAAAACGATTCCTCTATCAGGTCGAATAAATTTTGATTTTAAGTGTCAAAGGAAAAAGATAATCAAAAGAAAAAAAGATTAAATCCAGTGGCTAAAAATGCTGCTAAATTTAATCGTGCAGCGGTGTTTAAGGATAAAACAAAATACGATAGAAAAAATATCAATAAAGATGAAGACTAATTTTAACAATCTTTTGGAAATGGTTGGCAACACGCCAGTTGTCAGAATAAATAATATCGATACCGGCCCTTGTGAATTATTTGTAAAACTAGAAAACCTTAATCCCGGAGGATCCATTAAGGATCGCGTTGGGATTAAAATTATTGAAGAAGCAGAAAAAAGTGGTGCTTTAAAACCTGGTGGTACGATTGTCGAATGTACTGCAGGCAATACAGGACTGGGTTTGGCCTTAGCGGCCAAGCTTAAAGGTTATGATTTGATCTTAGTGATTCCAGATAAAATGAGTCAAGAAAAAGTGATGCATTTAGAAGCCATGGGAGTAGAGATTGTTTTTACTCGCTCCGATGTGGAAAAAGGACATCCTGAACATTATCAAGAAATGGCTGCTGCCATAGTCAAAGAAACGCCAGGGTCTTTTTTCGCAGATCAATTCAGCAATCCTGCAAATCCCTTGGTACACGAAACCACTACAGGTCCTGAAATTTGGGCGCAAATGCAAGGTGATATTGATGCTTTCGTTGCAGGTGTTGGAACTGGCGGGACAATCAGCGGAGTTGGAAAATTTTTAAAATCAAAAAAAGAAGATGTTCAGATAATCATTGCCGATCCGATTGGTTCTGTAGTCGCAGATGCAGTTAATACTGGGAAATATAAATATCAAGGNGGTTCATGGTTTGTTGAAGGTATCGGAGAAGACTATATTCCAGATAATTTAAACTTGGATATCATAGATGAAGGTATTTACGTTTCCGATAAAGACGCCTTCGCTAGAGTGGATGAATTACTTAGAAAAGAAGGTATTTTAGCTGGCACTTCTTGCGGAACTTTGGTTGATGCTGCGATAAATTGGTGTCAAAAACAAACAGAGCCNAAAAAAGTAGTAACATTAATATGTGATACCGGTAATAAATACCTTTCTAAAGCTTTCAATAAAGACTGGTTAAAGGAAAATAATTTAATAGATTAAAAATCATGAGCAAAAAAAATAAAGAAGGTTTTGAAACCAGAGCCATTCACGCGGGTCAAAAAGCCGATCCCACAACTGGTGCAGTTATGATGCCTATTTATACTTCTTCGACTTTTGAACAAGAGAGTCCAGGAGTGCATAAAGGCTTTGATTATTCGCGCTCGATAAATCCAACGCGAAAAGCTTTTGAGGAATGTATCGCCAGTCTTGAAAATGGTGAAGTGGGCTTTGGTTTTTCTTCCGGAGTTGCAGCCATTTCCGCCTGTGTAGAATTACTTGCGCCGGGAGATCATGTGATAGCTATGNATGATTTGTATGGCGGAACCGTTAGATTATTCAATGAAATCAAAACTCTTTCCCAAGGTATTGAAGTCACTTATGTAGATATGACTGATCTGCAAAATGTTAAATCAGCGAAAACTGATAAGACCAAAATGATTTTTGTAGAAACTCCCACCAATCCATTGTTAAGGGTAGTTGATTTATCTGCTATTGCAGAATTTGCAAAGACTGAAGGAATTCTAAGTGTTTGTGATAATACTTTTGCTTCCCCTTACGTTCAGCAGCCTTTAAATCATGGTATCGATATTGTGCTGCATTCCGCGACGAAGTATTTAGGCGGTCATTCCGACTTAATTGCTGGAGCTTTGGTAATTGGAAAGAAAGATGATGAATTGGTTTCGCGAATGGCTAATATAGTAAATTCTTTGGGACCCATAACCGGTGCCTTTGATAGTTATCTGATTTTAAGGAGTTTAAAAACCTTAGCCGTAAGGATGGAACGACACTCTGAAAACGCCATGGCCATTGCGAAACATTTTGAAAATCACAAAGATATTGACGAGGTCATTTACCCTGGATTAAGTAATCATCCACAACATGAATTAGCTGCCAAGCAAATGAATGGTTTTGGCGGGATCATCTCAATGAATATTTCCGGCGGGATGGCCAAATCTAAAACTTTTTTAGAGAAAACTAAAATTTTTGCGCTCGCTGAAAGCTTGGGNGGAGTAGAAAGCTTAATCGAGCATCCAGCACTTATGACTCATGCGTCTTTACCTAAAGATAGAAGAGAATCCATCGGGATTACCGACGGCTTAGTGAGATTATCCGTTGGACTTGAGTCTTTGGATGATCTGATTCAGGATATCGAACAAGCTCTAAGTTAACTAAGCAAAATTAAAAAAACAAAGTTTATTGCCGTCTAAGTCGTATACGTAAGCGCCATAAAAAGTGCCTGCTCTGGTTCCTGGTTCCCCATCGTCTTTTGCGCCAAGCTCGATTGCTTTGGCATACATTTGATCAACTGCTTCGTGAGATTCAAGTGCGATTGCCTTCATAGTACCATTTCCGTGTGAAGCCGTACCGCCGTCATAAGGAATAGCAATAGCTAAAATGACTGATGACCCATCTTCCGACATCCACATTGTAATGCGATCATTTGCCGGAAATTTGATTGCATTCATTTGTGCCAACAAACCGTCATAAAACGTTTCTGCGGCCTCCTTATTATTTGTGCCGATAGTTGAATATCCTTGCATTTTAGCGCTCATGTTTTTCTCCTTATATTTTTGTTAAAAAATCAATCATGTGGCTGGTAACCAATTCAGGGCTTTCTTGTTGTGTCCAATGTCCAATGCCCTCGATGATTTCGACTTTGCGTAAATCNTCATAATTTTTGGTGAAAGCTTCAAGAATGTCCTCTTGAGAAGCACTTTCATCTCTGGCAAAAAAGTTTACTGGATCCAAAGTTCCAGTGATAAAGCATGCTGGTAATGGATAAGACATATTTTTAAATTCTTGTAGATCTTCAAAATCAATATCTTGGGCTCGGTATCTATTAAAAGGTCCACGGAAGCCNCTTTGTTCAAATTCTTTGATGAAATAATTCATATCTTCTTGGGNAAGCCAATTGGGATAAGTTTCNAATCTTGGAGAATTTTCCAACATAGTTGAATCTGGAGTCTTTTGATATGCCGGATTGCCAATATTTTCTAACATGAATTGCATTCCTCTACCATCACCGCTGAAATAGGTAATTTCTAGAGCTTGACGAACATCGGCTTCAAACTCTGCTTCTGCGACGCCCTCTTCTTGTATGTACAATTGATAGAAAAACTTGTCTTTATAAAGTTCTCTAAATAATTGAATCAAAGATTTTTCACCAACCGGAGTGTAAGGTACCGAAAGCGCGCCAACTGCCTTGATTGTATCTTGATATAAAAGCCCAGTGGTCCAAACAATCGGTCCTCCCCAATCATGACCGAAAAGATAAGCTTCTTTGTAACCTAATGAATCAATTACGCCAGCAATATCAGCGGCTATATTTTTTAAAGAATATTCGGCAATNTCATGGGGTTTGTCTGAGCCGCCATAACCACGCACATCTATTGCAGCAACCTTGAATCCTGCTTTAGTTAAAGGTTCTATTTGATGGCGCCAGCTGTACCAGCTTTCAGGCCAACCGTGAACCAAAACCACTAAAGGTCCNTCGCCTTCTACCACGGCTCTAATTTTAAGATTATTACCATCCAACANTTGAAAATTCATAGGTTATAATAATGTCAGTTTTTTTTAANCATGGCTACATTAAAAGCAGCAATCATTCCTGTGACTCCCTTACAGCAGAATTCCTGTGTCATTTGGAAGGAATCATCCAAAATTGCTGCNGTAACCGATCCCGGGGGTGATTTATCTTTGATTGAAAATTTCATTGCTGAACAAGGTCTTNCTCTTTCAAAAGTATTTATAACTCATGGACATTTGGATCATGCCGGCGGAGCATTTGAATTGGCNCAAAAATACAATATTGAAATTGAAGGNCCTCATAAAGATGATGGCTTTCTGATAAGCGCCTTAGAAGAACAAGGTAAACGTTACGGTTTGGATACAGCCAAAAATTTTGAGCCTAATCGTTGGTTAACCGACGGTGATCAGATTGAAATAGATGGGGAAAAACTCGATGTCTACCATTGCCCAGGTCATACGCCAGGCCATGTGGTTTTCCATCATCCAGAATCTAAGCTCGCCATTGTTGGAGACGTCCTTTTTCAAGGCTCAATTGGTAGGACGGACTTACCCAGAGGTAATACTCAAGACTTGTTAGATGCTATCAGAGATAAACTGTGGCCTTTAGGAAATGATGTGACTTTTGTACCAGGCCATGGACCGGTTTCTACATTTGGGCAGGAAAGACTAACCAATCCTTANGTTGCCGATCAGTTGTTCAAATAAAAAAGTTTAATGCTGGAGCGGGCAGCGGGAATCGAACCCGCATCGTCAGCTTGGAAGGCTGAAGTAATAGCCATTATACCATGCCCGCAATTCTCAAAACGAAGGGTGATTATACATCTCAAATAGTTAATTGTTATCAGGATTTTTATATCCTCAAAAGAACTTACAAAGCCTGTTTAAAAAACTCTGCTTTTAAGTCTTCGACATTACTTAGATTTTCTAAATCTTTAAAAGTAGTCTTATTAACTATTTCTATTAACTCATTATCTGTCTCNCCAACGATACAAGGTAACTGAAAATTTCTTTCTTGAATTTTCATAGGAAGTTCGTTGCGATGTAATACTGCCACTTGGTATTTTGACTTTAGTTCTTTAATAAATTTTAACCACTCTAATCTAACAAAAAGTTTCCCATGGGAAATATCACATAACTCGCAGGCATTCCCCTTTTTTAAGATGTTTTTATTTATCCAATATTTAATCTCATTCAATATTCCACCATCTGCATCATAAATAAAATAGATATACTTGAATTGCGTCATTGAAAACCTNTAGGAAAATAATTGAGGATTGCTAAGAAGATATATAAGCCCACCAATTCCAAATAGCGTCATGGCAATTCCCCCAGTAAACATNCTCAGTTTAGTNCCTAAAGAAATCTCCATTTTAGCCTTTGTATTAAAATAATCTTTGTAATCATCTTTAATGCGAAGCAAGCCAACAACAATAAATATAATCCAAAGGACCACCATAAAATCATAACCACCCATAAATAAATTATAATCCATCTATGGATCAAGTAATTATTATAGTTTTGTTAGCAACNCTCTTTGCTATTTGCTTTGGTGCGGTAGAAATCTACATCAGACTGAATGATAAAAAGACTGTATGGCTTTGGACAGAAATTGTATCCGTTGCTTTGATGTTGTTTTTTGGCTC
Source organism: Gammaproteobacteria bacterium (assembly GCA_002689405.1). GTDB lineage: Bacteria > Pseudomonadota > Gammaproteobacteria > Magnimaribacterales > AG-339-G14 > MEDG-81. Next base: position 27,586 of record NZFZ01000010.1, read on the forward strand.
TTTGGCTATTGGTTTTTTAACCTTCTTGGGCTTGGATTTGCTTAACGGCTTGCTTTAAAAAAATCTGTTTCGGATATTATTGATAAAAATGTCTACCAGATAAGACCCAGCGCGAAACAGTCAACACCCAAAAAGACCAGAAGAAAAATCTGATTAGAGGTACAAAATCCTCGGGAATATTTTGTTCAAAACCAAAAGGCAAAAGTATTGCCCACTCAAAGAGGCTATTAAGAAAAACAATAAAGGATATATTNTCTGCTCCAAAAAGAAAGGTCATTAAATACAAAAATGGAACAAAACTTACCCAAACAATTGCAACCAAACGCAGATACCATTTAGTTAAAAAATCTAATCTATCTAACATACAATAATTATAAGACTAATCTTCTTCCTCAGAAGAATTATCAAATTTATTCGTCAATAAAAACTTTCTTGCGGGATTGATCATTAAATTTGCTCTACTCATGAAGTCTCTGTTGGCTAAAAAAGGTATCTTATTTCTTTGATCAAGCGAAACTTCTTGTTCTTAAAGCATTTTCAGTCATTACAAAGATTTATTAAAAATTTCGTTTTTACGGCGATTGTGGGCTTCTCGTAGTAAAAAAAATACCAACACGGTAAGAAATAAAGAAAGAATTTGTACCCAACTAAAATAATTATTAAACAGACTAATGATTTGCGTAATCATGAAAAAGAAGATGATAATTAAAATTGGCCAAACCGTAGAGGTAGGATTTCTGCCAGAAAAATAGCGATAAATAAANTAACAAATAGTCAGATAAAAAGCGGGTATAAGCGTTCGTAAGCGCCACTCTGCCATTTGCTCANTAGTCCAGCTTGACCCAGGAATGACCAAAATGGACTCGGGGAAAAAAATCATAAAAAAAGACATGCTGCTGAAAAAAGCAAACATCAATCCCAATGAATATCTAATCATTCTAGTCATTGTCTCTCCCTTACAAGAGAATTATACCTAAAAGAGTTGAAAAATTGATTAAATGACGTTTGGAATGACCGCTTTTCGTTCTTTGGGATAATCGGGAAACTTATTTTTGTACCAATTGTGATTGGAAATGGCACGAGGAAATAAGTTGCACACAGTCCACAAAAAGAACACCAATCCAGCCCAACTCCAAGTCATGATTGCCCAACCCAGCCATTCAATAAATTCTCCCAAGTAGTTGGGGTTACTGACTTTATTAAATAAAAAACCTTCTGGAATGTGATAACCATCACCTTTTTCTTTTCGCAAATTGATCATGATTTCATCGGATCTGACATTNATGTAAAAACCGCTAAAAAAGACGAATAGGCCTAAAAAGAAAGGAATGGTAGGAATCCAACCGTAAGAGTAGTCACTCAATAGGAAAATCCAAGTGCCTTGGAAAAAAACATTTACAAAATTAAAACCAATGGCAGAGAACACCACCATCAAAGGCATCTTTTTATCGGTCGACTGCGCGCGCATGGGCCAAATGAAACTGCGATTAAAATAATGTCCACAATACAAAACTGTAAAAATTACATGTACCGGATTGGTGTAGTCACCTGCAACGATGAAAAAAATCAGCATCAAGAAAAAAGCCGGGCATTCTTCTATGATCCAACCGGCTTTGGCTGATATTTCAGGTCCCCAGCCTTTGGAGACGTGTTTTCCGTATGGTGCGGTTTGAAAAAACAAATAAACAAAAGCAATTAAACCAATGGCAAGCCAAGCAATGAGTAAATAATTAAAGGTAGTATGGGTAATAAAGGTCATAAACCTTCATTTTCTTCGGTCACCACGTGATCATTAGCATCGATATTATCAAAGAGATTTTCTCTCGCATCGCGACTCATGACATCTACAATGATACCTATAACCATATTGAGTAATACGACTGAGGTAACCAAAATAAAACTGATGAAGTAAATCCAAGAATAAGGGTGTACTTCAAAGACGTTACTCATTATGGCTGCCCAGTCATCATATGTTGCAACCTGAGCTAGCGTTAGAGCTGCAATTCCAATATTACGCCAGTGCTCAGGATCGGTTTCACTGAAAATCAAAGTACCAATAGCAGCCCATATATAAATGACAATGAACATTAATAAGGCAATAAAAGCTACACGTGGCATGGATTTGAAAAGGGACTCAACGATGTGACGAAAAGCCGGAACGACTGTAATTATCCTAAGTACTCTAACTATTCTCAGCAAACGAGCTACAAAAGCACTTTCCGCCCCATCAACAGGAACCAGACTTACTAAAACAATAATTAGATCAAAAATATTCCAGCCGTTTTTAAAAAAGCGAATCGGGTGATTAACTTCTGCGAAAATACGTATCAGAATTTCTATTAAAAAGAAGACTGTTATAGCGTAATCAAAGTAATCCAAGATTAAGATATATTCGTTGGGAATATTATAAGAACTTGCGCCGGCATAGATTGCTGAAGCAACAATTACCGCTATCACAAGCCCAGTAAAAAACTTACTGTCCCTAATAGAGAGAAAAAATTCTATGAAGTTACGCATTGAAGGAGAGATGATACTTATAACCTAGTTTAAGCTCAAGCATAATTATTCAGATAGGATTGAAATTCCTTCTGCCATATAAATTGAACTTAAGTTTTCCACCGAATAAATAAACTGAGCCCCCATTTCAACATTGCCCTTTATGCCATATAAAGACCCTTTTGCTCCTGAACATATGCTTGCAGAGGAAGAATCAGAGCAAGAAAAATCACTTATAAAGTTAGCATCTGAACTAGATAAGTTAAAAGAAGTGCTCCAATTTTTTACTGCTTCATTGGCACTTGCCTTGTCAGCTTCAGAGATATTTAAGATTCCAGACCAACCTCCGGCTGAATTAAAGTTAATATTCCCAGATGCTTTACCAGAGGCAATATATCTGTGTGAAGCATCATTCAAGCGAGTAAAAACATTAAATATCGCGGCACCACTTAAGGTTGCTTGATAATTTTTAGGCAAATCAGATTGTTCAATTAAATCTCCTGCAAACCATGTTCCCATATGAACTGCGGCTGTTTGTTCCCCTTGGCCATCAAACAGACCGTTATAAAGATTATCTGCAATATCATTTGTTGCCAAAGCCCAAAATCCCCAACTCATATAGTCTAAATCTGGTATTAATGCATTTTGAACAAAATCTTCATCGGGGTTATCTATTGTTTCCCAAGTGATTAGTGCACCTGTTGTATCACTACTTTTTTGAGAAACTAGATTGTCGGACAGTGTTGTATTTTCAGCTCTTACAACTTTATTCTGGTCTTTAACTATTGCTCCAAAAACTTTTTTATTCAAATAAGCTGATTGTGCAAANTCTTTATTTAAATTATTATCTTCATCGTCACCAAACTGAATTTGAAAATGCCCCTCTCCAAGCGGAATCAATGATTGATTGTTTTGATTTCCGTAAGAAAAAGGTATTAATGATGCATTGGTGCCTGTTCTATACCAAGCATTTTGAAAGTTTGTATTTGAAGATACAAAGGGTAATTTATAAAATTGAGAATCAGTGGATGTAATTTTTACTCTGTCATTATCTTCATCAAAATCTACTGATATAGAACCTTCAATCATTTGAGGATATTTGTCATCAACATTAAAAAGTCCATTTAGGTAACCGGTCCAATTACTGTCAGTTGATAAAGATTGCGATCTCCAGCTATTAGTGTTTCCTTCTAGGGATGTGCTTGCGACACTGTTTCCACTGGCATCGATTTGTTTTTGCATTGTAATTCCTTGATTAAAAGTACTTACCTGATAATTTTTATAGTCTGGACTTTCTGCATAGTTATCAGCCATGGCATACATAACACCAAGGTCCATACTTCCACTTTTATCAACATTAGATTGATCTCTGTAAGGGTCTGAAGTTGTAATCATTGCTCCTAATGGAACATTCCAGTGATTGCTAGTGTCGGTGCTACTGCCCCAAAAACAACCATAGTCAATACTTGAAGCGCAACTTATAGGGTTAAGTCCAAAAACTAACTGAGGTGTTTCAAATGAATTTGCATAGTTGCCATCTTTTGAAGGAATGCGGTTATTTTTTCTGCTGTATGAGAAGAAGTGCTGTCCTGACATTGAGAATCCACTATCTCCAACAAAGTATCCATCTAACAAGTTTCTTTTAGAAATATCATTAATAAGCACTGAAAAAAAACTACTTTGTGTATCGGAAGAATTCCATGCTTCAGAACCACAATATCCACTATTTTCACAATTGAAGTTTATTTGAGCAAATAAACCAACTCCTCTTCCCTCGTTTCTAAAGACTTGGTACCACAAAGATTGACCAGATGCAGACCAATCTGACGAACCTGAAAATCTATCAGTCTTTATAAATAAATTGCTAGTTAAGCCATCTTGTGGAGATAAAGCTATTGATGCCCAAGTATAATTATCATCATTGGTAGCTGTAGTAACTCGATTTACAGTATCTCTCGTTGAGAAACCACAATTCAATGAACTATCAAAACTGCAGTAATCATTTTCTTGAAGCAAGTCAAAATCAAAAAGTCTATCGCTGCCATCAGGATTCGATTTCATGTAGCTACTACTTAAAAATTGCGGAAGAAAATAATTACTATGCGCGACTGATCCAGAGTTATTAACATTTTTAAATTTGGGTGCATATTCAATTGGAATTGGTGCAAAAGCTACTACCTCTTTAGCTGAAGCACCGTGTTTTTCTTTTAAACTTTCAAATAATTCTTCCGTGTAAGGTTTTCCGGCTAAGGTAATTTGATCTTCTAGAAAACTATATGTTGCGGAAACATATGATGTAGAACCCGACGAACCGTCAGAATAGTTTGGTGAATTAGTTGCATATCCTCCAGGGTTATTTGATGAAGATGTATCAAAGGATACATTAACCGCTGCCTTATCTAAATTCATCCATAAAAAATCATTTTTATTACCCACAATTGCTGATGATTTAACTTCACTGGACCTTAGTACATTATCTTGTGTAGGACTTGGATCGCCATCTGGCGTGTAAGTTAATGAGGAAATAGGGTCTAATTCTTGATTAGGAACAGCCACTATTGCATCATATTGATAGGAATTTTGCATGTACTTGAACATTCTAAATGCGCTTCTGTTCGAGCCAAAAAGTTCTCCGTTAGAAGAATGGAAGTAAAATTGTTCATATTCCCCATCTCCAATATCACCAGAAATACCTATCATTGTGTTGTGATTATCGTGAACTGGAAAAGAAGAATCTATGGAACCGTACCTAAACTCAACTGACATATCAGTATAATTTAATACGATTTCAAAATTTACTCTTGGTGAGTTGGCTACTCCAAGTCTTTCAACAAAGTTATACCAACCAAAGATAGCCCTATTATTTGTAGTATCGTCAAAATAATAAAATTTACTTTGAGGATCCGATGCATCTAGATCAGTCCAAAAAGGGAATAAACTATAGTTTAGGTTTTCGCCCTTCCATTCATTTGGAATATTCATTCTATCTACTTGATCATTTCCTGGGTTTAAAAGCTGGATTGGAAATCCGGTTATCCAAGGATCGCCCACATCAACGGTGGAATTTGAAAAAGAAGCATATCCGTTTTCAGATACATAAATTTTGTCAAATGTTTGATCAAAAAAATCAAAGTTTTTAGATAAATTGATGGTGATTTTTCCTTCTCTTCCTGAAGCGTTTCCGTTGGTTGCAAAGGTATTAGTCAAGTCTGTACCTCCTGCTGGAGAAGAGCCATCATTATTTGCATTGAGCAAACCATTGACTTCATTATAGATATATTCGTAGTCATAAGATGCTACATCAGCTGCAACAATTTCAGAGTCTTGTATAGAAATATCCTGGATAGATTGTGCGTCATTAGTCCCTAAAGATGAAACTTGATTTACGCCTGAGGAAACATGTTGTCGATGAATCCTATCTTTTTGATTGTTGGGATTATCTTCGACGGGAAAAATATATTTCCAATCAAGAGAGTCGGTATCATTCTCGTTTTTACCATTATCAATTAGGTCAGCAAAGACAGTAGTCTGGGTATTAGCATCCGCATTATCTTTTCTTATGTATCCTTTAGATTCAACAGATGAAACTGAATTACTTGCAGTTAAATCTTCATAAGTAAGAATTGTTTCCTTAATAGATTGATTATCTTGAATTCCAGGAAGCCCCCTATCAGCTGAAGCCATAAGACCAATTCTCTCTTCGTTATTAAAGGCTGAAGAGTAACGCAAAACTGAGGCAGCATCGTTTGTAATATTTTTTGCATTAACTTCAATATTTTGAGCAATAGAAGGTTCGTCAGAACGAGTTTCGGTAATGGTTAATTGGTAAGTTTTTTTATCTTCAAAATTAAGTCCAGAGGCATTAGAAGAGCTTAAATCCTTAACTTTAAGCTCTCCAGTAGCAGTGTTAATCTCAAACTTATTGGCATCTGTTCCGCTGATAGAAAAAGTTGAATCAGAATCCGTAAAATTAGACTTTGCTGTAAGAATTTTTTGCTGCGCATCTACTGCCTGATCGGTGGTCTCTAGAACTACAAAATTATTACCTACTTTTTCAACAGTTTCATTGGTTGCTTGGTAAGTAACTTGGGTTACTGGATTCACATCAGCAATATTAATTGTTACAGATTTTGTATCTGTTAAATTTTTTGAATCTGTTGCTTTAATTTCCAAATTGAAAGAGTTTTGATTTTCATAATCTAGTTTTCCAGCAACCAGTACTTCTCCAGTATTCTGATTGATACTAAATTTGCCACCGTAATTATTTTCTAAAGAATAACTGATTGGGTCGGTATCATTATCCTGACGAGATGATTGAATTAGTTTTGTTCCTATCGTTGCTAATTCTTCTACGCTACAAGAATTGAGACAATTCGTAAGAATACTAGGAGCTTCATTGGCCTTTAAAATTAAAGTAAAAGGAACATCAACGGTATCGTTTCTGCCTTCTACTCGAAGGGTTAAATCGTATATATTTTTTGCGCTGTAACTTAAACTATTTGCAACTTTTATCTTTCCATCCGAGCTTACGGAAAAATCTGAACTATTTGCTCCCGAAATTGAATAGTTGAGGGTTGAGTCTCCTACAACATTAATATTTGCCACTGTTGAATCAATATCTGCGCCTTCGTGTAATTGATTGCTCGATAAATTAACGCTTGCTGTTAAATCATTGATGTTGTTGATTTTTATGGATACTGGTTTATCTACAGTATTTTTGCCATCAAATACTGAAACAACAAACTCTAATTTTTCTTTGGTTTCATAATCCAAAGATTCTTTTAGTGTAATTTCTCCCGAATCTGAAATGGAAACTTTTTCTTTATCTATGCCGGATATAGATGTTGAGATGCCGTTTTTTTCTGGATCGTCTATTTGAATGTCAGCTATTTTAAAGCTGGTTGCAGTATTTTCAGCCAAAGAATTTACTAATAAATTTAAATCTACAACTGGATCTTCATCAATATCCACAACGTTAAATTTAAGATCATTAGTTATTGATTTATCTCCAAGGAAGGTGAAGACCAATAAATCATATGACTGTCTAGCTTCATAATCTAAATTATTTTTTAAGATAATGTTTCCTTGGCCATCAATTTCAAAATTTTCGCTACCATTTCCTCCTAAGATAAATCTCAACTCTTCTGAACCGGTATAATTAACATCAATTTTTCCTAAAGATGAGCCTATTGATGTATCTTCTTCAATATCGTTTTTGATGAAGGAAGTATTCGTAGAAAGTTGAGCTTCAATTACTACTTCAACTTTTTGTTCTTGTTGTACCTCTTCAATTTGCACATCTTCATTTGCTTCAGTTGCTTCCTCTATGAATTCTTCTTCTTGAGTTTCAATTTGTGTATCGTCAATAAATAACTCCCCTCCTTGATCATAGGCAGTAGTTAAGTTATCAATACCAGTATCAGAAGTGTTTTTAGAAATATCAAAGCTATCCAACAAACCCTCATCTATTTCAGGGATTACAGGCTCAGTCTCCTGAGTTAAAGGTTCAAGCGTTATTGTATCTGAGGATGATGTAGCTATTGGCGGTTGAACCAAAGGTACCGAATCAGATGATGATGTTGATGTCGGAGGTTGAACCAATGGAACTGAATCCGAGGAAGAAGTTGCAGTTACAGGCTGTGTCACAGTTACAGGATCTGAGGAAGAGCTTGTTGTAATTGGTTCAGGTGAAGTTGCGGGCTCTTCAGCTGGTCTGGTTAATGTAGTATCTTTAATTTCTCTACCTTGGTTAGGTTGAGTAGGTGGACTAGCCTCATCACTTGATGACGCACTTGATACTGTTGGACGTTGAACTTCTGGTGTTGATTGATTTTCATTTGAAGCTGGTTGAGTTTCAGCCTCACTTTCTGAGCCTTCTGAGAATTGATTATTTGTGGAGTCAGTATCGGAAGTATTTCCTGATGTCTCCGATGATGTGGTTTCATTTGCAATACCTCCATTTGATTCAACGTTGTCAGAGGATTGTTCTTGAGAATCATCTTCTGTATCGATAACAGATGTTTCATTGCTATCCTTAGATGTTGAATCTTCATCTGAACTTGAGGTCTCTACGGTAGTGTCATTATTTGATGGCTCTTCTTCTGTATCGGCAGATTCTTGAGGAGAAGTTTCTTCCTGAGAATCATCTGAAGAATTTCCGTCGTCCTGAGTTTCTGAATCAGATGATTGGTTTGACTGAGTTTCCTCAGCCTCGGATGAATCTTCTTCAGAAGATGAATCATTTGTCTCTTCGGAATCATCTACATTTTCGCTTTCGGTTTCCTCTTCCACTTCCTCGCTTTCTGTTTCTTNAGAATCTTCTACTTCTTCAGTTTCTTCTGCTTCCTCACTTTCTTCAGTTTCTTCAGTTTCTTCAGTTTCTTCAGTTTCTTCAGTTTCTTCTGCTTCCTCGCTCTCTTCAGTTTCTTCTGCTTCTTCAGATTCCTCTTCAGATTCCTCTTCAGATTCTTCTTCCGATTCATCACTTTCTTCTGTTTCTTCAGATTCCTCTTCAGATTCTTCTTCCGACTCGTCACTTTCTTCTGTTTCTTCAGATTCCTCTTCAGATTCTTCATCAGACTCTGATGGATTACTTTCTGAATCTTCAGAATCTGATTCTTCTTCAGGCTCTTCATTTCCTTCAAAATCATCAGAATAATCATCTAATTCTTCTGAAGTAATGACTTCAGGTTCTTCAACCTCATCAGAACCAGCCTCCACTTCTACACTCAGCCCTACTTGAGTTAGAACCAAACTATTATCTGGATTTTTAATTGGAGCTACTTCCATTTCAACGCCGTAAACAAAAGATGCCTTTGTTTCGTCAGGAGTTGCCTCAACAATTGCAATTCCTCCCCTGATTCCTACAGTTGCAGTGCTTGTTTTAATCAGTGCAGGTTTTTTCTTAGTTACCTTTCCTCCAACCAGTCTGACTAAGCCCTTAGCAGAAACTTCAAGGCTTCCAGAGGCTGTTGCTGGATCGTAGATAAATTTGTCCAAAGTTACCGTTGAATTTGGTCCAATAGTAAAGGCAGTTCCATCAACTAGGAGCATTTGGGCTTTTCCGCTCTTATTCGTTTGAATGGTTCTATTCGAGATGATCTTGTAACCAGGGTCTACGTTACGATTTTCAATGTTACCCCCAGGATAGGCCACCATATCAACGGTTTTGGTGTTTACCGCTGCTGCCACCCCAATTTCATCTTGTGCATATGACAACGGATAGACTATGAAACTCACTGCAATGAGTGCAGTTTTCAAAAGATTCATATGTTTTTGTCTCATATACATATCAATAACCAACGCCAAAAACCCCAAAAAAAACGAATTTTTTGAGGTTTTAGCAAAAAGCCAAGGTGATAATTACCAAAAAACAGTGTTTTTTCAATCTTTTTACTTAGCTTTTTCCAAATAAAATCAATAACTTGGACTGAACCCGATGGAAACCACCGAGCCCAGCCGAGCAAGATCGGGTGATGAATAGCCTTTCTGTTGTCAAAGTACCAAAAAGACAACAAGGAACCAAAGATGGTTCCGAAAGAAAGGTTATTGATCTCCGTTCTCATGCTCAATTCAAATTCTGTTTCTCCTTAATCAATAATTACTCCGATAAAATAACGGTACCAATCGCTTGCAAATAATTGTTCACGTCTTGTTTGGAATAAAGTAGCTCTGCACCTACTTCAATGTGCGAGGCAGTGCCGTAAAGACTGCCTTTGATGTCCTTATAAGTGCTCACACCATTTTGAACAGTAGCAGACATATTCATATTGCTATTAAAATTAGGATAACCATTACTGCCGGCTCCCGTCCAGGTAATGGTGCCCATAGCTCCTTGACTAAAAGCATTAGCATTATTTCCTGCACCCGAACTACAAACATTTCCTGAGCTAGCGCCATTGTCACAATTGAATCTACCCAGATCGTGAACATTGATGGTTACGCCATAATTTCCTGAACCATCAAAGACCACAGATCCATCTGCTCTAGAGCCTTCGGTCCAGTTGTAATTGGTCGTAACCCCGCCCACGGTTTCGCTTTTCCACATGCTGAACATTGCCATTCCCGCAAGAGTTGCGGTTCGACTGACTGGCCAATCGCTCGCATCCAATAAATCACCGGCATACCAAGTACCCATGTGCACGGCGCTCGGTTGTTCGCCAGCCATGTACTCAAGACCATCGTTGGTAGCCATCGCCCAAATACCCCAAGACATGTATTCCAAAGAAGGTTCTGGATCTACACAAGTTCCACTTTGACTATTGGAACAAGTACTCAGCCAATCTTTGTCTTTTTCATCGATGGTATCCCAAGTGACCATTGCGCCGGCATTATCCACATTTCGACTTTCAAAACTGGCAGCACTATTAGTGTAATGAATATTTTTTGATTCGTTTTTAAGTATGGCGCCGAAAACTTTTTTATTGATGTAAGCGGAGTTCGCAAAATTAGCGGTTTCTTTTTGATTGTCATCATCACCAAATTGCAAAGTAGCTCCAGTATTTCCTTGAAAACGAATAACAGACGTCGTCACCGCACAGCTGCTAGCAGACCAAGAAACAGCTTCATGACTGCACCCACCCGAATGGTACCAAGTGTTGTCTCCGGTACTGGTATTTGTGTTCCAATCTGGATCGGCATAAATGTTTATGTCACTGGCGATGACTTTGACTCGATCGTTGGTGGCATCAAAGGTAGCCGTTAACGGTGCTCGAAAATACTGTGGCATGCTTTTTTGGGTTGACTCAACATCAGTCATCCAATGTCCTGAGAATCTTCCAGTCCAAGTATTCGCAGAAGTAGTAATGCCCGAACGCCAACTGTTGGAACCTGCTAAATTTATNGCATCCACATAGNTGGAACCGTCGTATTGTTTTTGTTGGGCAATACCTTGATAGAAAGTTTCGGTTTTATACTTCTGATCCGCTAAAGTCGCAGAGTCATTGGCAGCCATGGAATACATCACNCCCAGTTCCATATTCTTTGGACTTCCAGATGTTTCTATATGACAGCCAGTAAATGAAGTTGCTCGCCCTGAGCTACAAGGATCGCTGGTGGTGATGATTGCAGTTGATGGCGCACCAATCGTAGAGGAACCCGCACCTTGATTGTCCCCAAAGAAACAGCCATTATCGGGTCCGGAAACACAAGCTATCGGATTGATACCAAAAGTTATTTGCGAGGCTTTTTCAGCTCCTGCATAAGCACCATCGGTTGAAGTGGTTCTACCGTCTCTACGTTTGTAACTCCAATAGTGCGAACCATCAACAACTGTTCCCGTTGAAGAAACTGCATATCCTGCAGTCGAATTATCAGAAGTAGCAAAATCTGATTTATCGCCGGAATCTACAACCAAGACAGAAAACAAACTATGTTGAGAATCATGCGGTCTACCACTTTCATTAGGGGAAGATTCGCCACAAGGTTTACCGGTTCCACAACTCCAATTGAGTTGCGCAAACAAACCCACACCTCTGCCGGATGGGTTGTAAACCTGATACCAAAGCGATTGTCCGACAGGCACGAAATCAGCATTATCAGCTAAATTACCAAAACGTTCTGAAGCGACATGCACATTGTGGTCCAATGCTTTAGCAGCATAGCCATACATGCCATCAATGTGAGCTTCGGTTTTGGTATTTGAGGAACCGTCTTGGGCATTGAAACTGGTGCTGCCATCGGTGTTGTAAACGATACAACTGATGTTGCCTTTGCAATGATCGTCATCGCGCAGTTGGTGAAAATCAAAATTGGCGTCAGTTCCGTTGTCTTTACTCTCCATATAATCGGTAGAAATAAAGTTCGGCATGATGGTATGCGCTCGTCTGAATCGTACATCCGATTGTCCAGCATATTGCGGTAATTCGTATTTGTTGGTGTGCAACAAAGGAATGGGCGCGTAGGCAACTACCTTTTTGGTGTTGTTTAAGAAAGATTCAAGTTTGCTCGCAGTATAAACCTCTCCCCCAATAACAATTTCATCAGTTGCCGTCGTATGATTGATTGCACTTCCTGCGCTTAATGAGCCACCGGTTACGCCGTCTCGAGAATTGGGTCCTGCAGCATCAAATCCGGTTGCATTGTTTGCTGGCGGCGTATAAGCCAAAGTCGTTGGATCTTTATCTAAATGCATCCACATGAATTCTGTGGTGTGTCCAGAACGATAAGATTGTTTAATGTTCGAAGGCAAGAGAACGTTTTTCGTCGATCCACCGCCAGAGCCTAGCGGNGTGAAACTAAACATCCTTCCATTAACATCAAATGTAGCCTGANCAGTGTGGTAACTTGAAGTACAAGCGCTATCCAAACTAGTGCCTCCTCCAGCACCGACATAACAATAATAAGTCCCATTTCTTGAGGTAGTTGGTTGTGTGAAATAGCTGTTCCACATGGAATCAATAGCATTAGATTGATTATTTCCATCCGGATTTTGGAAAGTATGCACTGGCTGCCATACGTCAATATCATTGGATCCGTAAGGATCAAAATACGCCAACTGAATGTAATCTTTTCCTTCACAAGCAGAGATATCCTCGGTAGTTGTTAAACAAGAAAGATCTTTGCTGATTCCAGTGAAATAGTTGAGAGTACCAGAATCTTGATTAGTTCGTGCATCTGGAAAACGACCTCCAAATTTACCATGGACGATTTTGAAAGAATCGTCGTTCATATTGAATTGAATCTCTAAATTAACCTCAGCATTATTATCGGTCGATTTACCTGATCTCAAGTTATACCAACCAACCGTAAAGATTTTCGTCGCTGAATTCCAAAGCGTTCGAATGCTCCAGTTACTTTCGCCGTTATGATCTTCGGTATTGTAACCACCGAGCAATGCAAAAATAGAATTGTCAAAATTTCCTTCGTAAGATGTGCCAGGTTTTCCCCATCTTTCTGGAATGAGGGAACCATCCATGGGAGAGTTACCACCGTCAAAGTGTTTTGTTTCATCAAAATATTGAAGTGGAAAAGCACCTCTGTTTGTTCCTGAGGAAAGGTTGTTAATGGCCGCATTATCGTATGGTTTAGAGGTATCCGTATCAAAAGAGACAAACCCATTTTCATTTATATGCAAGTGCGAAAAGGTATTGCCAAAATAGTCAAAGGATTCAGGCAAAGTAATCGTATGATACTCAGCTTCACCGCCAGAAAAATTTGCCGTGTTTTTAGTTTCCCCGCCGTCACTTTTACCCAAGGCAAGTAAGGAGTTTGTTCCAGTTCCACTTCCTGAATTAGCGCCATTGCTGTTGGCATTCAACAAGTGATTGCCATTGTGACCACTTGATATTGCATTCATGTTCAAGTTCCAATCTTTGACGGTGTAGCCTGAGAAACTACCTGAACTTTCTGTGGTTGCCGTCCAATCACCACTCAAAGAGTGCTCGGTGGTCCCGCCACCACAACCTTGTCCAGAGTCCAAGCAAGCATATTTTGCCTCCTCTCTACTAGGTCGTGCAGCATCCCAACCAGCATTGGCCTCAGACATTGGGGCATACTGTCGAGCAGTAGTAGTGCTAGTTGATGTGTCAACTGGGAACCAATACTCAAAGTCTAGAATTTCTGTGCCATTTTCGTTGTCGCCATTACCCACGGTACTGGTACGGTAATAAGTTTTACCGTTCCCTTGGCCATATCGAGCATAATAAGTATCGTTGATGTTATCTACATGTGAGCTGCTTGCTTGATCGGCTACTGATAAAACCGATTCAGTGACTACCTGGTTGTTGTGTCCACCGCTTCCACTGGCATTACGATGTGCGGTTGCTTTAAACGGATCTGCTCCTTGGAAATTATGAACTTTGTTGTTGTAACCACTGGCAAATTTCATTACCAAGTTTTCGTTCGACTCGACATTTTTTCCTTTTAAGTAAATTGTTGGAGTAGAAATTTGTCCCTCGCCTGGAATGTCAGCGGTGATGCTTAGGGATCGCGTTCCTGTATTTTGAACATAACCTTCATTGATCCGCAGAACATTTGAGCTACTACCGAGTGCCCAACTTAAGTTACCAGCAGAATCTATAGTAAAGTTATCGCTATTACTCCCTGTTAAGGTATAAGTAGTACCCGCAACGCCTGTACCAAAATTACCAATAACTTTATCTGATGCGCCTTTGGTTCCAAGATCTTCATCCAATAAATAAGTGAAATTATTAAGTCCCGATCGAAAATAAGTTCCTTTTTTTACAGTGCTTGTAGAAGCTCCTGAATCTGAAAGTGTGTAAGTAAAGTTGTCAACGTTTAAAGTAAAGTTTGAAGTTTCGGTTTCGCCACCTGCAGTAGCAGATACANTAAAAGTATGNGANGTTGCTGTTTCATAATCNAAGGNNTTGGCTAATGTCACCTGTCCTGTAGATGAATTGATGGCAAATTTGGAATNACCACCACTTAAGGAATAGGTTGCACCTTCAAAACCACTTACTGCAGAGTTTAAAATGACCGCTCCAGCAGCGGTAACTTCTGATTTACTTGCAGAAACAAGGCTGCCGCTGAAACCTAAATTAATATCNGATACGTTTAGTGTGAATGATTCAGATTGAGTTTCGCCTCCTGCTTCAGCAGTNACAGTAAAAGTATGAGACGTTGCTGTTTCATAATCCAAGGCATTGGCTAATGTCACCTGTCCTGTAGATGAATTGATNGNAAATTTNGAATTACCGCCACTTAAGGAATAGGTTGGGCCTGCGAAACCGCTTACTGCAGAGTTTAAAATGACCGTGCCAGCAGCAATGTTTTCGGCTTTGCTAGCAGAAGCAAGATTNCCGCTGTAACCCACCGCTACATCTGTAACATTAAAAGTAGAGCTACGTTCTTTAGTGANTCCTTTGGAGTCNGTNGCNATNACTTTTANNTNNTANGAANNTGTNGTNTCATAATCNANNGCGCTATTTANNGTAACCTGACCGNTTGTTTGGTTNATNNNAAATTTATTACCNAAATTNTTTTCCAAAGANTAAGTNAGNTNATCGATATCGGTATCNGTTCTNGANGCNTTNATNANNACNGTTCCGGTAGNNANNGCNTTCNGCTAANGNACAAGAACTTTGACAAGCNGNNGTGAANTCNGGNGCNATNTTTTCNAGAACNTNAATNNTTACTGGNACNTNNACNGTTTCNGTNCCTGCNNTAACTTTTACCACCAAGATTGAATGNTCTTNNNNTCNNTGGNATCNAAAGNNTTATCCANNTTNATTTTNCCNTTNTTNTTNATNCGGAAATACTCTTTACCTTCACCAGTGATTTCATAAGTTGGCGTCTCATCTGAGACAGGGTTAATGTCTGCAACGATCGTATTAACAGAAGTTGTTCCTTCGTGATAACTGGTAGCTCTAACAGATGCTGTGGCACTTAACTCAGAGACATCGGCAATATTGATCGTGAAAGGTACTCTGACAGTTTCTCCTTTCTTATTGGTGACCAAAAGTACCAAGTCGTATTTTTCATCTGTTTCGAAGTCTAAGAAATCTTTGGTTTTGATCTTTCCTTTTTTATTAACTTTGAATACTCCGAAATCATCTTCCAAGGCATAAATCATGCCTTCGCCTTCTACTGCAGTCGTGGCAACCAAAGTGTTTTTTGGTGAACTTTCAACAAATGAATCTGCTCTGACGGAAACATTAGCCGACATTTTCTCTTCAATGGCTTCTTGTTGGACACTCTCCGCTGTGGTGTCTTGAACTTCTTCAGTGGTTTCTTCTGCTGGCTCCTCTTCTTCTTGTTCAACCTCAAATAAATCGCTCGCCCCCAATTCACCGCCGAAATCATCGGAAGTTGTTAATTGATCGGGTGCAACGTTAGAACTATTATCGGAGATTCCTGAATCGGTCAGAAGCGAATCTTCATTGATAACAATTTCTGGTTCTTCTTTTTCCGATACTTCACTAAATTCATTATTTAAATCAACTTCACCGCCGTCTTCTTGTCCACCAAGATCTGGTGTTCCGGAATCAGCTGCGGGTTTATCGTTCCCGGTTTCAATTGGCGCACTGCTTTCATCACTTGCCGCACTATCTGAACTTATAGGTTGTTCGGTTTCTCCTTCTTCCTTTTCTAAGGCAGGACCGTCTTCTGATTGATCTGCCCCAGATGAATCTTCTTGAGCGCCATCATCGGATGTTTGTTCGTCAGATCCCGATTCTTCGGCGGGTGCTTGTTCTTCTTGTTCTTCTGATGATTCGCTTCCGGAATCACCTTCGGTATCACCTGAATCTTCACTTTGTTCTTCTGTAGATTCTTCTTCTGTAGATTCTTCTTCTGTAGATTCTTCTTCTGTAGATTCTTCTTCTGTGGATTCCTCTTCNGATTCTTCTTCNGNNNNTTCNTCTTCTGATTCTTCTTCNGANTCTTCTNNTTCTGATTCTTCTTCTGATTCTTCTTCTGATTCTTCTTCTGATTCTTCTTCTGATTCTTCTTCTTCTGATTCTTCTTCTGATTCTTCTTCGGAATCTTCTTCCGATTCGCTTTCGGATTCTTCTTCCTCTTCTTCCGGACTTCCTTCAAGGCTAGCCGAATAACCAGCCAATGCTTCAGCAGTTAAAAGTTCAGGGGTGTCAATATCATCATAGGGGTCATTAACCTCAACGACAAAACCGTCTTCTGTTAGTACCGTACGACCATCTTGGTTTTCCAGAGGAATGACTTCCATTTCTTGACCGTAAACAAAAGCAGCTGAGGTTGTCTCTGCATCGGAATCGACAATAACAATTCCACCTCGAATACCTACTGTGGCTACATTGGTATTAATCATTGCGGCATTTTTCTTTGTTACTTTTCCTCCAACCAGACGCAACAATCCGGTAGCTTGCATTTCCAGAAATCCATCATTAGTCTCCGGGTTGTAAACGAATTTATCCAGGATAACTTTGGAATTGGGACCGATAGTAAAAGCTGTTCCATCGATAAGAATCATTTGCGCCTTACCTTTTTCATCGGTTTCGATGGTTCGGTTTTGGATGATCTTGTATCCCTCTTCAACCAGGCGACGTTCAGCGAACATCCCCGAAGGATCGTAAAAGTTATCGGTTGTCGTAGTGTTTACTGCAGCAGCTACACCTATCTCCTCTTGGGNATAGGNAAAGAGTCCCNCAGANAATCCCACCAAGGTGACAAAAAGTTTTATAAAGATGTTTTTGGTACTTTGATGAGATAAAAATTTAATTTTTATCTTCATATGCACTATATTAAAGCAAAATCTGTGATGTCTGTCATATTTTCTGTACACTGTGTCAGAAATGAGCAAAACCAAAGCAAAGTTAGTAGATGCTGCAATAACCTACTTAAACTCAGAAGGTAAGGCGAAAATGAGTGTCAAGAAACTCATAAAAATAGCCGATGTAGGCTATGGAACTTTTTACAATCACTTTAACAGTATCGAAGATATTCAATTTGAGGCATTGAGCAAGACTGTGAAAGATATGTTGATTGACTTCAAACTCAATGTGATCAACGAAAAAGATTATGTATACATCATATATTTGGCTTTATTACGAGCTTTGAATTTGTTATCGAATTCTCCTTCGATAAAGTGGTTATTGGATGATATTCAAATGGTTGTTCAAGTTTTTAAAGAGATAACTCAGCCAAATATGGAAAATACTTTTCTCAATGCCGTTAAAGCTAAACAAATTAAAAATACCGATATTGAGGATCTAATGGATTTTCGTCTTTCGCGCCATTATATGCAGTGGGCAGCNATGGGNGCAATTCAACAAATAGTNGACGGTGAATTNCCGGAAAAAGAGGCNTTNAAAAAATTGNCTAAAAGCGTGATAGTAGTNGATATACCCAATGAGCAAAGAGATGCTGTGATAGAGCGTATTCTAAAAGAAAATCACCCTTGGGAGATTAGGGATAACGTCGATAAATAAAGTCAGTCGAACCCAAAGTAGAATCAACAAAAGCAATTTCCCTTACTAATTCACCGGCATCGTAATAAATTTTTTCTTTGTAGTTTTTGCCGTTGAGGGTGCCATAAAGAGTGATTTCCTCGTCTGAAAGAGTCAATTCCGCAACAAGATTTAAATTGTTAGACTTTCTTAAAAATTTCAGAGCTTTATTAATCTCTGGNTTTGGTTCAATTGAAAGAGCATCTTTGACATCTGTTAATACTTCTTCAAAGGTCTCCTCAAGAGTTTCTTTCAATTCGGTAGTAAAATCTTTCATTTCTACTTGAATATCCGGCTCTTCTATTTCTGCTGTTGCGACAAGCCATGTTCTTAAATAATTTACCGTAAGCGCTATATCTGAACCGCACTGCTCGATNCGATAAAGTTGACTGCGCTCCAAAACAAAAGGATAAGCAAGTACTTCTATAAAGCCTAAAATTCCTGAGTTTTCACCAAGCGCTTCGTGAAAAGCTTCATAGTTATCAATGCGATCCAATTCCCAAAGACCTTGAAGTTTTGTTTCAGCAACGGGAGTTTCGCAATCGTTAAAAACTGCTGTTGGCAGAGGAGAATAAGTCCCATAACGAGCTCCTAAGACAATCAGAAGAGAAGTCAGAAATATTAGAAACCAGCGAGACATCATTTTCGATTTTAGCGAGTTTGCTTACCAAGCGCCAACAATACTTTTTCCGCTCTCCGGTTGGCGTTTGTGTTTTTTAGCCTTAGAATATTTAAACGCCATTCATCAAAAATAAGGAGAAACAAATGGATTTAAACTATGGTGCAGAATACGAAGATTTCCGCAAGGAGGTACAAGCTTTTTGTAAGGAGTATCAAGGGNTATCTTTCAAAAGTGAAAGCAACGACAACAATATGTCAGATNCTCTAAGTGGTTCTTCAGCAACTAAAAAATCAAAAAAAGAAGTCACTCGTTCTGAATGGCAGCAAATTTTAATTGAAAAAGGGTTTATCGCCAGAGCAATTCCAAAAGAATATGGCGGCTATGGCGGTGAAACCGATATCATCAAAAGTCGAATCATTGCGACTGAATTTTCCAAAGCCAAAGTACCAGGCGGCATGGGCGGCCAGGGAATTGATATGTTGGTGCCAACCTTGCTTGAATGGGGCAGCGAAGAACAAAAACAAAAATACATTCGCCCTACTTTGCATGGTGAGATGATTTGGTGTCAGGGTTATTCAGAGCCCAATGCTGGAAGTGATTTAGCCAGCCTCCAAACCAAAGGCGAACTCATTGATGGAAATTGGGTAATCAATGGGCAAAAAATATGGACCAGTACTGCGCAGTACTCTCAAATGATGTTTTGTTTGGTAAGAACCGAGCCGCAAGCGCCTAAACATTCTGGTATCAGTTTCATTTTGATTCCGATGGATACGCCAGGTATTGAAATTAGACCTTTAGTAGATATGACCTTAAAAGCTGGCTTCAATGAAGTATTCTTTGATGATGTTACTGTTCCAGAAGAGAATATCGTAGCCAAACGTGGTGAAGGTTGGTCGGTTGCCAATTCGGTTTTGGGACACGAGCGTGGTTCCTTGGCTGATCCAAATGCCACAATGAATAGGCTAAATACTTTGATTAACATGATGAAGGAGCAAACCATTGATGGCAGACGCTTGATAGACATTCCTTCTTACAGAGATCGACTCATGCAAGTTCAAGGCAAAGTCATGGCTAGTCAAGCGCATTCCTTGAGATTACTCTCTTCAAAAATCAATCCAGGACAAAATGTAAAATTAGGTGGAATGATACAAAAATTAGTCGGTACTGAGTTACGCCATGAGCTTGAGGGTCTTGCTATTGATGTGCTCGGAGAAATTGGTACTTTGTATGAAGACAGTCCTTATTTAAAAGAAGACGGTTCTTTCCAATTTACTTATATGTATTTCCTAGGACTGATCATTGGTGGGGGAACCAATCAAATCCAAAAAAATATCATTTCCGAGCGTGGTTTGGGAATGCCTAAAGAACCTAAAGTTACGGAGGCCTCGTAATGTTTTTTGGCTTATCGGAAGAACAGGAACAATTTCAAGATTACGTAAAAAAGTTTTTGGCTGATAACGTTACGGTCGATGAAATTAGAAAAATTGCCAATAGTGAAGACGAAGCTTTGGCAAAGGAAATCTATAGTGGTCTCATCAATTTAGGCATCAATGCACTGTTGGTTCCTGAGGAACATGGCGGTTTAGGAGCAGATTTATTGTCTGCCGTAGCAGTTGCTCAAGGCTTAGGCTCTGGAGTTGGACCGATTCCCTTTGCAGGTGCATATGTGATGGCGCCAATTGCCATTAACTTAGCAGGTTCTGATGAGCAAAAAGCTAAATACTTGCCACAAATCGTCTCCAATGAAACTAAATTTGGAGTTGGGTTAAGTGAATATGTAGCAGCTCGAGAAGATGCTGGGATTGATTTGTCTAGTGGTAAAGCAAACGGCAAAGCACTGTTTGTCATTGATGCTAAAGAAGCGGATTATTTTTTACTCGCCAATAAGGGGGGTGTCTTATTTTTGGTTGATGCTAAAGATAAGGGAATTGAAATTACCGAATTAACTTCGGTAGACAAAACTAGATCTTATTTGGAGTTGAATCTGAAAAATGTCGTTGCTGAAATTCTACCGGGCTCGGAAAGCGATCCTGAAGTTGCAAAAAAAGTTTTGGACGCTGGTCGTATCATTTTTGCTGCCGACAGTTTAGGAGCCTCAGAAAGCATGATTGAAAAAGCGGTTTCATATGCGAAAGAACGTAAACAGTTCAATC
>NZFZ01000011.1 GCA_002689405.1 Gammaproteobacteria bacterium
TTTATTTATTTATTTATCTAGTAATTTTACTTCTAAACTTTTTTGGACTCTAGTAATCCATGAGCAAAGATACTGCCTTGTGTCTTTCGGGTCAATAATTTCATGCACCGAAAAAGCTTCTGCCCTAGGGAAGGGACTTTGAGACTTTGCTAATTTTTCTTCTATTTCCTTTCTCTTTTTTTCTGGATCTTTCGCTTTGGCAATTTCTTTTCCGAAAGCAACAGCAACTCCTCCCTCTAATGGTAGCGCGCCTGCTTCAGATGAAGGCCAAGCTAACACATAAGGATCTTCTCCAAAGTGAGCTGCAGCAGCAACGCCAAAGGATTTTCTTACCATGAGAGTGCACCATGGAATAGAGGAATCTGCAGCAGCCAAAACTGCCTCCGTTCCATAAAGTATGGTTGCATCTTCTTCGGCTTTTTTTCCTATTAGGAAGCCAGGTTCATCAACAATTGTTAAAATTGGGATATTAAATTGATCGCATAGTTTGATGAAACGAGTGGTTTTTTTTGCATTATCAGCAGTCATTGATCCAGCATAAAAGTTACTATCGTTTGCAAAAATACCAACTGAAAAACCATTTAGTCGAGCAAACCCTGTGATTATTCCTCTACCAAAAAAATTAGACATTTCAAAAAAATCTTTATCATCAACTACCATTTTGATTATTTCTCTCATCTCATAGGTTTTTTTTCTATCCTTAGGAATGATTTCTTCCAGGAGTTTTTCCGATCTGTCTGTCTTATCTTTTGAATCTTTTTTTGGTGGGAGTTCGTAAATATTTGCTGGAAAGAAAGAAAGAAATTTTTTAATTTGACTAAAAGCGTCCTCTTCAGATTCAGCAATATTGTCTGTAACACCATTTTTTTTATGAACGTCAGAGCCTCCTAACTCCTCTTTGGTAAAATCTTTACCAAAAGCTCTAGAGACCACAGCAGGACCTGCAACTAAAATTTGAGCATTGTCTTTTACCATTATTCTAAAGTGAGAACCTACAAACCGGGAGGCTGGAAGTCCTGCTACAGGCCCTAATGCTGCAGAAACTACAGGGACTTCCTTTAGAGTTTGAGCAACGGACTTAAATCTCGATCTAGCAAAAACTGGATCTCCGCCATAACCTTTNTTTTCTTTACTAGGTCCNGCAACTGAGCCTCCNCCGCCTTCATGAAGTCTNACTAANGGAAATTTATGTTTAACTGCTAGATCTTCCGTATAAANACTCTTTCTTAAACCTGCNGCATTGGGAGATCCACCTTTGACTGTGAAATCTTCACCGCCAACTATTACATCTCGCCCATCAATTTTTCCAAAGCCTAAAATAAAATTTGCTGGGGTGAGGGAGGTTAGATTTCCTTCGTCATCGTATTCAGCTCCNCCAGCAACTTTNCCAATNTCTTCAAAAGATTCTTTATCAAGCAAAAGNTCNATTCTNTCNCGCAAAGTAAGACGTCCTTTATTATGCTGNAACTTAACNGCTTCAGGACCACCTTGTTGCTTAGCNAGCTTTTCNCTAAGCTTGATTTGGGAAATTTCTTTTTTCCAGGACATTATTTGAATTCTTTGTCATCCCACCATGGGTAAAACTCAGGCAAATCTTTGCTAACTCTTCCAGGAAAATTTGGCTCTCTCTTTTCTAAAAAGGACATTACNCCTTCACTNGCTTCACCNGTTTTACCAAGTGAATATACTCCTCGNGAGTCAATTTTNTGNGCTTCCATAGGATGATCAGCGCCNAGCATTTTCCACAACATTTGCCTNATNAGAGTNACTGAAAGGCTAGAAGTAGCNTCTACAAAATCTGCTGCTATTTCTTCAGCTCTTTCTAATAATCTATCTTCTGGAGTTACTTCTGTAACTAATCCTTTTTCTAGAGCTTCTTGAGGCATAAAAATTTTTCCAGACAGGCACCACTGCAGAGCATTAGAAATACCTACAATTTTAGGGAGGAACCAACTTGAACAAGCTTCAGGAACGATACCTCTTTTGGCAAANACAAATCCAAATTTAGCCTTCTCTGAGCAAATTCTTACATCCATTGGTAACGTCATAGTCACACCAACACCAACTGCTGCTCCATTTATTGCGGCAATCAATGGCTTTTTAAAGTCAAACAATCTTAAGGTAAGTATTCCGCCGGTATCTCTTTTAACTTCAGTTTTAGCCTCACCTTTATTTGACATATCAAAAGTATCTTCGCCTGAAGATAGGTCTGCTCCAGCACAAAAAGCTTTTCCAGAACCAGTAAAAATAACTGCTCGAATTTCATCATCTTTTTCAGCCTCATCAAGAAGTTCCAAAATATCTTTCAGCATCTGCCCTGAAAAGGTATTCATTTTTTCCGGTCTGTTAAAGACAACCGTCAAAACTTTATTTTTTAAAGAAGTTTTCAAACTTTCAAAATCTTTCATTTTTTTTTCTCTTTTTTGATATTTTTGTGTATATTGCATTTATAGCGTTGATTTAACCGACTTGCAAACGCTTTATAAACTTTGCTAAATAGGATTTTTTTTGACCTGTTTAGCGAAAGCAAACAGGTTTTTTTTTAATAATTTATGGAGATAAACCATGGCATATGAAGGAAAAAATTTAGAGACAATTGCTCTACATGCAGGGTGGCGTAATGATGAAACTACTGGTTCAGTAGCTGTTCCCATCCATCAAACTACAAGTTACCAGTTTAATGATACTGCTCATGCAGCAAGTTTATTTGGCCTGCAAGAATTCGGAAACATTTATACCCGAATTATGAACCCAACTTGTGACGTTCTTGAACAAAGAATGGCAGCTTTAGACGGAGCAGCAGCAGGATTGGCTGTTTCTTCAGGACAAACTGCATCGGCTTATTCAATTCAAAATATAGCTAGAGCAGGGGATAACATTGTTTCTTCATCACATTTATATGGAGGAACATACAACCAATTTAAAAATAATCTTAAAGAAATGGGAATTGAGGTTAAATTCGTGGATCCAACTGATCCNGTCAATTTTGAAAAAGCTACTGACGATAAAACCAGAGCTTATTTTGCAGAAACCCTGCCTAACCCAAAACTTCAAATATTCCCAATTGGAGAAGTAGCAGAAATAGGTAGAAAACATGACATCCCTTTGATTGTAGATAATACTGCTGCCCCAGTGCTTTGTCGTCCTTTTGACCATGGTGCTGCAGTAACCACTTATTCAACTACAAAGTATATTGGTGGACATGGAACAACTATCGGAGGTCTTATTCTTGATGGTGGAAATTTTGATTGGGGTAAAGCTGGTGCTGATAGACAGCCTGCCTTAAATACTCCTGACCCTTGTTATGGAGGCGTTGTCTGGGATGAACAAGTGACCAAAAACATGGGCTTACCGTTTGCTTACTTACTTAAATTAAGAACTACGCTTCTTAGGGATTTAGGTGGAGCTATGAGCCCTTTTAATGCATGGATGTTCATTCAAGGATTAGAGACNCTTCCTTTAAGAATGCGTGAACATGCGAGTAATGCACAAAAAGTTGCTGAATTTTTAGCTTCTAATAAAAAAGTCCAATCGGTTACTTACCCCGGTCTTTTTGAAGGAGCTGAAAAGGAAAAAGCAGATAAATACATGACTGGNGGTTATGGNGCACTTATTGGTTTTGAGNTACCTGGNGGAAAAGAAGCTGGAAGTAAATTTATTGATTCCTTAGAGCTTCTTTATCATGTNGCAAATATTGGAGATTCAAGGTCTCTTGCAATTCATCCAGNAACAACAACTCACAGTCAGCTTTCTCCTGAAGAGCAGTTATCTGCAGGTGTGACTCCTGGATATGTAAGATTATCTATTGGTATTGAAAATGCCGAAGATATCATTGCAGATATTTCTCAAGCTATAGATAAAGCTTCAAAATAAAAATAATTTATCCCTCTTGTTTCCAAGAGGGATAAATTTTTCTAGTTATATACTTAATTTTTTCAAAGAATTTTCCAAATAAAACTGATATTAATCTCTATTTAGTATTTAATGCACTATCTAGAAAGGTAAATATGAAATTATATGTAGGAAATCTCCCATGGAGTGTAGACAATTCTAAATTAGAAGAATTATTTTCTGATTTTGGAAGTGTCGTATCAGCAAATGTCATTACTGATAGAGATTCTAAAAAATCAAGAGGCTTCGGCTTTGTTGAATTAGAGTCCGGTGGACCAGAAGCTATTGAAGCTATGAATGACTTTGATATTGAAGGCAGAAAACTAACAGTTAACGAAGCTAAACCAAGAACTTAAAAATTCATTGTTTGGTGCCCCTGCCAGGAATCGAACCTGGAGCTGCCACTTAGGAGGCGGCCGTTTTATCCGATTAAACTACAAGGGCTAAATTTAAAGTTTGGTAGGATTTTCTTGTCCTTCGTAGACTTCCTCAGGATCAAATAANTTNTCTTCTTCTACAAACTCCAAATCTTTNAGGTTTTCTACTGATCTNTAGAAACAGGATTTATANCCNACGTGACAACTTGCTCCTGANCCTTCNACTTCTACTTTAAAAATCACNCAATCTTGNTCGTCATCAACAAGAATTTCNTTGATATTTTGATAAAGACCGCTNGTTTCNCCTTTTTTCCACAACNGCTNTCTGCTTCTNCTCCAATANTGGGCTTGCTTGGTCTCAATAGANAGTTTTAAAGCCTCNTTGTTNAGATAACCNTGCATCAAGACNAGATTTGAGCTTTCTTCCATAGTTATTACNGGAATAAGNCCNCGATCATCNAANTTAGGCATGAATTCNTTACCTTCTTCTACGGCTTCTATACTTATTCTCTTTCCAAAGTCCATATTTAATACNCAAATTTTNAATAGATATTATAGTTATAATAANNNCCNAANTTAATTAANTTTAGTAATAACNGCATATTTAGATGCTAAAAACAGCAAATTTATCATACAAGTTTGATGATAAATATATTTTTTCAAATCTGAGCTTTGAATTNGCAAACGANAGTGTTTTTAAGCTCGTAGGAGANAANGGTTCTGGCAAATCAACNTTGCTNAAAATTCTTTCAGGCATCNATAAAAATTACGAAGGAGACTTATCTTTTTCAGAGGATNATTTAGTATTTTANTCNGGTCATAAAACNGGATTAAAAAANANTTTATCAGCTAGAGAGAACATNTATTTTGANATNAGACTGCCNAAAATTTCTNATTCNCAGATTNATTCTGTTCTNNAACAACTAGACCTTATTGATNATTCTGATATNCAGTCAGCATATCTTTCAGAAGGGCAAAANCGAAAAATCAANATNGCAAGTNTNATGCTTTCAACAGCTAATNTNTATNTNCTTGATGAGCCNTTCAATAATTTAGATCGNAAAACAACTNATCNTCTNCAGNAAATNTTTGATATNAAAATTAATGNNGGAGCTAAAATTATTTTTTCATCTCACGATAGATCCAATGANGATTTTCCTTTNATTGATATGAATCTCTTTAACTGATGATTTACTTTATAAAAATACTTAAAAAGGAATTTCTTATCTATTCGAGAAAGTCTTCNTCTTTCATNAGCCCAGTNGTCTTTTTTTTGATTTCTATTTCTTTNTATCCAATTGGAATTTCCAANGATCCAGNCATATTAAAAAATTTAGCTCCNGGTNTAATNTGGATTACTGTNCTNTTATCNANTTTGATATCTTTTCAAAATATTTTTTCTGAAGATTATGAAGATGGAAGCATTGAGCTTTTATTGGCNTNTGGACAAAATCTNTCATTGATTGTTTTNATAAAAATNTTTGTNAATTGGATTTTTAGNTGTTTNCCNATCATNATCCTTTCTGTTTTNTCTGTTTTTTTACTTTATNTTCCNCANGANGGCTTAANACCTTTAATCATAAGTTTGTTNATTGGAACNCCNACCATTTGTCTTTTTGGGGCNCTAGCTGGAGCACTTTCNCTTGGAAAAAANAGNATCACTGGACCTGCNNTAATGTTGCCTTTGAGTTTNCCAGTNTTAATNTTNGGTACTCAGGCGATTAATTACTCANTNANCGGCATTAACTTTTCTTCAAANATTTTANTNCTTNNNGCAATACTTNTTTTTTTGTTNCCGATTATTTTGTTTGCTTCGGTTGGGGCATTGAAACTTCATTTTAATTAGANATGTTTCAGACATTAAAGAATTTTTATCACAAACTTGGATCTTATCCCTGGTTTTACAAAATCTCTGGCAAAGTAATTCCATTTGTAGGATTTTTTAGTATTTCGTTGATAGTCATTTCTTCGATTTGGGGCTTATTTTTCTCTCCTACCGATGCGGTTCAAGGAGATGTTTATCGAATAATATATTTTCATGTTCCAGCAGTATCTGTATCTCAAGTCATTTATTATTCAATGTCTGTTGCGGCAGCAGTTTTTTTAATATGGCGTATGAAAATGGCAGGAGTCTATATTAAAAGCCTTGCCCCAATAGGTGCAGCTTTTACCTTTATTGGATTACTAAGCGGAGCTATCTGGGGACAGCCAACTTGGGGAACTTGGTGGGTATGGGATGCCCGACTAACCTCTACTTTAGTACTCTTTTTATTTTATTTAGCTATCGTTGGCATGCAGTCAACTTTTGCCTCTAGAAAGTCTGCCGACACTGCGGTTTCAATAATTACTTTGGTTGGAGTTGTAAATCTTCCGATAGTAAAAAAATCAGTTGACTGGTGGAACACCCTTCATCAGCCTGCATCAATATCCATTTCCGGTGAGTCCTCTATTTCCAGTGAAATGCTTATCCCGTTATTGCTCTCAATTTTAGGAGTTTATTTGTTTGTTTTTTTTACTGGATTGCTTTTTATGAGAGCAGAAATATCTNCCAGAGAGCAAAACAAGGAATGGTTCAAAAAACTTTCAAGCAATAATTAACTATGGATTTTGGAGAATTTAATATTCATGTCTGGTCGGTTGTNTCAATAACGGGATTTATTTGCTTGCTTNTAATTTATTTGCCANTGGNAAAAATNAAAAAGAACGANTCCAAGATAAAAAAATAATGAAACAACATAGANTAAAAAGACTTTATGGAGTTCTGTTNATAGTTTTTTGTTCAGNCCTTGCTTTTGTTTTGGTTTATTTTGCCATCAGNGACAATGTAAATTTATTCTACTCACCNTCNGATTTGTTTGAGAATCCNCCNCAAGGAAGAAATGCAATTAGAGCAGGAGGTTTGGTTGAAATTGGNAGTTTAANNAGATCAACNNACTCTTTAGAAATAGAATTCATAATTACNGACTTAAAAAAATCTATTGCNGTAAATTACACAGGCATTCTTCCAGATTTATTTAAAGAAAANGCNGGAGTAGTTGCTACAGGCTANTTTGANAAAAGCAAGATGAGTCTTNATGCTTATCAAATTTTAGCTAAGCANGATGAAAACTATGTTCCTAAAGAAGTAAAAAAGGCTCTTGAAAAATGATTCCAGAAATAGGTTTATTATTTTTAGTNNTAGCTTTTACCATTTCTAGTTTTTANGTCTTTGGNAACTCTTTCTCGNTTTATAGAAANAACANTTTNATTATTTCTCCTAAAATAGTTTATCTATTNTNTNTNAGTGTTCTATTGAGTTTTATATGTCTTGAAATAAGTTTTTTAACTGACGATTTTAGTGTTTTGTATGTNGCAAATAACTCGAATGAAAATCTNCCNGATTANTATAAATTTGCTGCACTATGGGGTGGTCANGAAGGTTCTATGCTTTTGTATCTTTTATTTCTTAGTCTTTGGACTTTGATTTTCTNCTTAAANTCTCAATCTAGTTTTGGCATATTTTTTCTATTCGTCATATTTTCCCTTTTTTCAGGTTTTGTCATCTTTACTTCAAATCCTTTCGAAAGATTACTTCCTTTCTCTCCCGAAGGAGGTTTGGACTTAAATCCTTTGCTGCAAGATTTTGCTTTTACCATTCATCCGCCGACTCTTTATCTTGGCTATACNGCTCTGACTTTACCNTTTGCTATTGCNATGGCGCGNTGNGTAGACNCAAGTTATAAAAATTGGGCAAGCGATTTAAAAAATTGGTCAGTAATTTCTTGGTCATTTTTAACTTTGGGTATAGCACTCGGTAGTTGGTGGGCTTACTATGAACTTGGTTGGGGAGGNTGGTGGTTTTGGGATCCNGTTGAAAATTCCTCTTTAATACCTTGGCTTATTGCAACAGCTTTAATTCANTCNGCNATAGCNACNTCTAAGAGAAATATTTTTT
This sequence comes from Gammaproteobacteria bacterium, assembly GCA_002689405.1. Classification (GTDB taxonomy): domain Bacteria; phylum Pseudomonadota; class Gammaproteobacteria; order Magnimaribacterales; family AG-339-G14; genus MEDG-81. Next base: position 8,203 of record NZFZ01000011.1, read on the forward strand.
CTAAGTGGACGGTGCTTTTATCTCTAGGTGCAATTTTATCNAGCTACATTGGCTTATTTTTAGTTAGGTCTGGNATTGTTACCTCAGTNCACACTTTTGCCTTAGACCCTGAAAGAGGNTTGATTCTTCTTTTNATAATTTTATTNGTTTTAATTTTTTCNTTNNTTGTTTACTCAANNTCNAAACTNACNGATTTAAGTTATANATATGGATCTATNCTTTCTANAGAATTTTNCTTTTTAATNAANAACGTATTTTTAATTATTTTGGCNGTTGCTATTCTTTTTGGGACNATTTACCCAATAATCTATGAAATTTTTTCTGGAGGAAAAGATATTTCTGTGGGCAAACCTTACTTTGATTCTGTTACTGTTCCGATTGCATTCTTTTTAGCTCTTTTTCAGGGATTTGGAATTCTTAGTAATTGGTCTTCAAGAACAACCGAACCTAAGACAATGTATGCTTATTTTGCAATTTTAATTTTATTGACTGTTAGTTTGAGTGCGCTCTTTTTAAATAATATTTCAGTATCAATCACAGTAACAAACTTAATGGTTTCTAGTATTTTGGCAGGTCTAATTTATTACGCTTTTTTACAAATAAAAAATTCCAGAAAAGTGAATTTATCAATGGGATTTTCACATTTTGGAATAGCAGTAATGATTTTAGGAATAGGACTTGTTTCATCTTTGGAATCTCAAAAAGAGTTAATCGCTTTCAAGGAAAAGCCTTTCGAATTGGAAAATTATAAAATCACCTACCTTGGAGAAGAAAAAAACATTGCTCAAAATTTTTCTTCAGATGAAGTAAGTTTCAGAGTGGAAAATTTAAATCAGGAGTTCAACTTGATTGCTGAGAAAAGGTATTATCCGGTTTCAAAATCAATAATGACTGAAGCGGCAATACATCCTTCTATCAAAGAAGATCTGTATATTTCTATTGGCGACCAGGTTGAAGAGGGTTGGGTGGTAAAGGCGCAATTGAAGCCTTTTGTTAGACTCATTTGGCTGGGAGCTTTGATAATGACTTTCGGAGGATTTTTAAGTTTGTTTAGATTCAAAAGCTTATGAAAATCACACGATATATAGGTTATTTTTCTTTAATTTTGACTCTATTTATCTTCTTTATTTTTTTTGTAAATCTTTTTGAAGAGAGTGAAGTTAATTTTCCAGAAAAAAATCTTCCATCAGGAGAGATAAAAACCTTTGATGGAAACCTTCTTGATGTAAGTTTATTAAAAAAGAATGAATTTTCTTTATTAAACGTCTGGGCTACATGGTGTATTAATTGTAAGTTAGAACATGGATTTTTGATGTCAAAAAAAACTGAAGGTTGGAACATTGTTGGTTTGAACTATAAAGATGATTTAGAAAAAGCGTTTAAATGGTTGGATCAATATGGAAATCCTTATTCCGTAAATCTTTATGATCAAAACGGCACATATGGCTTTAATCTCGGAGTATCTGGAGCACCGGAAACTTATCTTCTTAGAGAGGATAAAATTTTACAAAAACATATCGGCATCATGTCTGAAAAAGTTTGGAAAGATAAATTTATACCTCTAATCAATAACTAAAAATGTTGTTCTTGATAACAGTTTTTTTTCTATCTTTTTCTTTAGAAGCGAAGAATATTTATGATTTTTCAAATGAAAATTTAGAAAAAGATTTTATTGAGTTATCACAGGAAGTAAGTTGTCCTCTTTGTGCAGGATCCTCTATTGCAGAATCTGATTCCGACATAGCAAATGATTTGAAAAATGCTATTTTTGTTGAGCTTGAAAATGGCAAAACTCCCAAAGAAATTAAAACTAATTTAATTAAGCTTTATGGAGAGGGTATTTTGTTTATGCCAGAAAATAAAATATCAATTTTAATTTTATATGGATTTCCCTTATTGCTAATTGGTATAGGAATTTTCTTTCTTTTCAATTTTTCAAAAAAATGAATTTTAAAGTCATTAGTTACCTCGCAATCATCATTTTTTCTTTTTTTCTTTTTTTTCTGATACAGGGTTATGGCTCTTTAAAAAAATTTGCATTTCAAGATGATTACTCTGCGTTTCTTATTTCGGATGAGCGGCGTGATATGCAGATTGATTTTAAATACTTGAATTCGTCAGAAGTAATGCTTTCTGGAAAAAGATTTTTTTATGACGAAAAATTTAAATTGGCAATTAAAAGTTTTAATTTTTTGATAGATGAATATCCAGATCTGATTGATTCTAGCGTACATTCTTTTCTCGCAGAGTCTTATTATGAGATACAAGGTAATTTTAGTCTCGATGTCATCAATCATGTTGATAAAGCATTGTATTTAAACCCATCTGACACAAGAGCACTATCACTACAAGGTTTGAATTATTTCCAACAAAATAATTTCGAGGCAGCTCTAAAAAGCTGGTCAATAGCCCTTGAAAATTCTACTAACAATAAAGAAAAAGAATCCTTGATTATTGCAATGAATCTTGCATTGAAAAAGCTTAAAAAATAGAAAAAATAGGGTTTTAAAGGCCTAATTCGGTTAAAATATACATCCAAGGATGAGATTAAAAAACATCAGCCTATCTGGTTTTAAATCTTTCGTGGACCCCACGAAAATTTCTTTCCCCAGCAGCATGAGCGGAGTAGTCGGGCCTAATGGTTGCGGTAAATCTAATATCATCGATGCTGTTCGATGGGTTATGGGAGAAATATCTGCTAAAAATTTAAGAGGCGAAAATATGGCCGATGTCATTTTTAGCGGATCATCATCCAGAGCGCCATCGAGTCGTGCTTCTGTAGAACTTTTATTTGATAATTCTTTAGGAAAATTAGGTGGAGAATATTCAAGCTATTCAGAAATTTCTGTCAAACGCGTTTTAGAAATTGATGGAAGATCGATTTACTATTTAAACGGCTCAGAATGTAGAAGAAAAGACATTACAGATATATTTCTCGGCACTGGTCTTGGACCTAGAAGCTATGCAGTCATTGAACAAGAAATGGCTACCAAGTTAATCAGCTCTAAACCCGAAGAACTAAGAATGTACATTGAAGAGGTTGCAGGTATTTCAGTTTATCGCGAAAGGAAAAAAGAAACCGAATCAAGAATTAAGAAAACTAAAGAGAATCTCAGTCGAGTTAAAGATCTTAAAGATGAGATTGAAAGACAGCTTTTAAAACTTAAAAGACAGGTAAAGTCAGCTGAAAGATACGAAGCATTAAAAGCTGAAGAAAAGTCAAAAAAAGGCCTTTTGAAAGCAATATCATGGCAAACAAGAAAAGAAAAAATTTCAAATATAGATTTTTCAATCAAAGAACTTGAATCAAGCCTAGAAAAAGAAAGAACCCTTAAAATCTCTCTCAACTCTGAAATAGACAAATCGAAAGTAACTCAATCTGAAATTCAGCAAAAAATAGATAAAGTCCAACAAGATTATTACTCCAGTGGCGCAGACCTTACTAGTTCCGAACAAGAACTATCTTTATTGAAAGAGAAGAAAAATGAGCTGCTGTTAGAAAAGGATAAAATGTTAGAGACTTTAAATATTTTTTCTTCAGAAAAAGATAATTTATCTAAAGAGTTATCAGAAGCTGAAATGGAACTTTCAAAAAAAGAACCAGAACTTCAAGCCTTAGACGAAAGCTTTTCTAAACTTGAGGGGGCAATGTCTCCTGATTTCTTAGTGGAAAAAATCTTTCTTGATGTATCTAATCTAACGGTTTCTCTAGAAGAAGCCACAAGGGATTTCTCAACAAAAACAGATAGCGATATTAAGGAAATTCATTCTTTTGCTTTAGAGATTAAAAACAAGTTAGAAAAGCTAAAGGAATCAATCAAACATCAATCCCAGTATCAAGAAGAAAAGTTTAAAGCCCAAAAGACGGAACTTCTTTCTTTAAGCTCAGATATTACGTCTATCAAAGTAAAAATAGCTGAAATTAAAAGCAAATTATCTGCAATAGAAAGTTCTAAACTAAATACCGTTAGTGCAAAAAGTTCACTTGAAGAAAAACTTCTTGAGATTGAGGGTCCTATACAAAAGATTGAAGCAGATATTAAGCCTTTATTAGACTCTAGAATAGACGTTGAGGGGAACCTGTCAAAACTAAGAGAACAATTTAATGATTTAAACGAAAACATAAGAGCCAATGAGCGAAGAATTCACGAAACTGACATTGGTATTGAAGAATTCAATAGCGACATTCAAAAATATAAATTAGAAAGACAGGGATTTATTTCTGAATCAGCAATTTTTGAAGAGCAGCTCAAAAACGATAATTATGAGATTCAAGGATTGCTTGATCAAATTACTGAAAATATGACAGAGGAATCATTGGTTGAAGAAATTTCAAAAATTGAAAATTCCATAGAAAGAATTGGTCCGATTAACTTAGCGGCAGCTGAAGAATACAAATTAGAAGAAGAAAGAAACTCTGAAATTGACACTCAAATGTCAGAACTGAATAGTGCGTTGGAAACCTTGCAAGGGGCAATTAAAAAAATTGATTTGGAATCAAGAACTAAATTCAAGGATACGCTGGATAAGCTGAATATTAAATTAGGCGAGCTTTTTCCAAAATTATTTGGTGGTGGTTTTGCAAAATTAGAATTAACTGAAAGAGATTTATTAGAGTCTGGGGTACTTTTTAAAGCCATGCCACCAGGAAAAAAGAATGTAAATGTTTCTCAGTTATCAGGTGGAGAAAAAGCTTTATCTTCTATAGCGTTGGTATTTAGTTTTTTCTCTCTCAATCCAGCTCCATTTTGTATTCTTGATGAAATTGATGCTCCACTGGATGACTTCAATACTTCAAGATTCATTAATATGGTTGAGGAAATGTCTGAAAAGGTTCAGTTTATTTTTGTAACGCACAATAAAATTTCAATGGAAAAAAGTAAGTATCTCATGGGTGTTACTATGCAAGAACCAGGCGTATCAAGATTGGTTTCTGTTGATGTTGATGAAGCACTAAAAATGGCAGCAAGTTGATGATGTTAAATGAAATCATAGTTTTAATCTTTGGAATAATAATTGCCGTAACAATATTGCTTATGCTAAGAAAAATTTTTTTTGGCAGTAGAACAAATTTAAAGATAAATAAAAAAGTAAATTCTCGCGAGCTATTTGAACCTTTGGAAAATGATCCAAATAGCCTAAGAGACGAAATTTCATCATTTGATGATAATGAAGCTATAGAAGAACCTCAAGATCAGTTAGCTCCCGAAACCCCTGATAATCTCTTTGTGATCAATTTAGAAGGAGAAGATAAGAAAATAACCTATAAATATCTAATCTCTGTTCTAGAGGAATATAGTTCCAATTATTCTAATGAAGGAGGATGGTTTAGGATTTTTTCAGACGATCATTTTTTTTCATTGGTTAATGGCCTAAACCCAGGAAGATTTGACACTTCAAAAGAAGATGATGAAACAACGGCTTTAACACTAATTCTAAGTCCTGTATCGGGTACGAATACAATAAGTAACTTCAACCAAATGGTTACCTTTGCTGAGCTTTTAGCTTCTAAATTGGAACTAAATCTCTTTGATTCAGAAAGAAATCCACTAACTCAACAAATGATAGATCATTACTCTCATCAAGCAGAAGAGTTTGATCTGAGAAATTTTGCTTAGTGCTTATGGCTATAAGCCAAAAAGTTAAAAAGGAATATTTTGCTTTAGTAGCTGAGCTTAATAAACACAACGATCTTTATCACAAAAAGGATTCTCCAGAAATTTCAGACCAAGAATACGATCAACTTTTTAAAAGATTACTTCTTCTTGAAAGCGAATTTCCAAATATAAAGGCAACTAATTCTCCTAGTGAAAGAGTAGGTTCTGAACCGGTATCAGAACTTAAACCATTTAATCATCAGATTCCTATGCTTTCTTTAGATAATGCCTTTGATGATAAGGATTTAGAAGATTTTGAAAAGAGATTTTTAAATAAACTACAAAGAAAAGAAACATTCAGTTATTCATGCGAACCAAAAATCGATGGAATAGCAATCTGTTTGGTCTATCAAAATGGAATTCTCGTACGAGCTGGAACTAGGGGAGATGGAAATATTGGAGAGGAAGTTACTCATAATGTAAAAACTATGAAAGAGATTCCGATGCAACTTAAAAAAAGTAAGAACTTTGCTTATCCAAAAGAAATTGAAATTAGAGGCGAAATATATGTAGAAAAAAAAGATTTTTCCAATTTGAATGATAAATTCAAAGAAGAAGGCCAAAAGGTTTTTGCTAATCCCAGAAATTTTGCTGCAGGAAGTATGCGTCAACTCAATCCAAAAGTTGCAAGTGCAAGACCCTTAAAAGTCTTTTGTCATAGTTTAGGCTACTTTGATGGTAATACTCTTTTTGATAGACAATCTTCAGTTATCAGAGCCTTTCAGGAATGGGGTCTGCCAACTTGCCCTGAAATTTCATCAGCTTCTACTCTTGAAGAAACAAAAAAAGCTTTTTCAAAGATAGCAAAGCAAAGAGAACAACTTGCCTATGAAATTGATGGAGTCGTGATAAAGATTAATGAAATTGCTCTTCAACAAGAACTGGGCTTTTCGTCTAGAGCACCTAGGTGGGCCATAGCAAGAAAATTTGAAGCAGAACAGGCAGAAACTAAAATAAATTCAATATCTTTCCAAATGGGCAGAACAGGAGCTTTAACTCCAGTTGCTAATTTACAACCAGTAAAAGTTGGGGGAGTGACTATTTCCAACGCAACTTTGCACAATATGGATGAAGTAGAAAGGCTAGATGTCAGAGAGCAGGATTACGTTTTTATAAAAAGAGCAGGGGACGTCATTCCTAAAATAGTTTCCGTAATTAAGGAAAAAAGAAGTGGGTCAGAAATGAGAGTTAAATTACCTTCTTCTTGTTCTGTCTGTAAAAGAGAGGTTTCTTACTTTGAAGAAAATATTCCTTGCCTAGAGATTTCATTAGAATCCGAATTTTCGGAGGGCTGTTATGGTTATGATCAGTTTAAAGAATCTTTAAAGCATTTTGTTTCAAGAAACGCTATGGATATTGAAGGTCTTGGTTCAAAAACTATAGATGCTTTAATTTGTAATAAATTTATTAGCTCTATAACCGATCTTTACTCTTTAGATGTGAATCAATTACTTTCCCTTGAGGGTTTTGCAGAAAAATCAGCTAAAAACCTTATCGATTCCATTTCAAAAAGTAAGGAAACTGAGCTTTATAGGTTTATTTATTCTCTGGGAATAAAAGAAATTGGATTACAAACTTCAAAGAATATTGCCAAAGAATTAGGGTCTCTAGAAAATATAATCAAAACCAGTTATGAAAAATTTATTCAAGTTGAGGATATCGGAGAAGTAGCTGCTTCAAACTTAGTTTCTTTTTTTGAAAATAAGAAATTCTTGAAGATTTTAGAAAACTTTCAAAAATTGAATTTTAATCTCTCAAATGAAATATCGAATAATCAGGAAAGTCATTTACTAAATAAAAAGATTGTTATCACAGGGACATTGATTAGTTATTCCAGAAATGAACTTAAAGAAACTTTAGAGAAAATGGGGGCAAAAGTTTCCTCAGCGGTTTCAAAAAATACCGACTATCTTATTTCGGGGAGTGATCCAGGATCAAAAATCAAAAAAGCCTCTGCATTAAATATTCAAATAATTGATGAAGATGGATTATCTTCTTTTCTGCAAAATGGTTAATAAATTCATTCTTTGGATTTTTTGCTTGATTGTCTTGTCTTCTTGTGTGGTTTCGCCGCCAAAAAAAACTACAAACATATGTGAAATTTTTTACGAAAAAAGAAGTTGGTATAAAGCAGCTGTGAAGACAGAAAAAAGATGGGGTAGCCCAGCATACGTAACTTTAGCATTTATAAAACAAGAATCTGACTTCCAACAAGGAGCAAAACCAGAAAGAACCAAGCTCTTGGGATTTATTCCTTGGAAAAGAAAAAGTTCTGCTTATGGATACGCTCAAGCCATAGATGGGACTTGGGATATTTATAAAAAACAAGCTAAAAAACCATTAGCATCAAGAACTAGTTTTAAAGACTCCGTTGATTTCATAGGCTGGTATAACAAAAAAAGCAATAAGCTTTTGGGAATTCCTAGAGATAATGCAAGGCTACTCTATCTTGCTTATCACGAAGGACGAGGAGGGTATAAAAAAGGGAGCTATAAATCTAAGCCTTGGTTGCTTTCGGTATCCTCAGACGTTCAAAAAATGTCTAATAGATACCGAAACCAATACGATAGTTGTAAAAAGAAATTAAAAAGCCCTTTTTACTTCCTTTTTAACTAGTTTTTTGAACCTGTAGGTATTTCGTTAAACGGAACGTTTTTATCTACCCTAATATCTTGCGGCATTCCAAGGACTTGCTCAGCAATAATATTCTTAAGTACTTCATCAGTTCCACCCGCAATTCTTATAAGAGGCGCTCCAAGTAGGCTTCCTTGAAAAATTGCAGTTTCTTCATCTCTTGCAATGGAGGCATTATCCATTAGATCCATGCCATAGTTTGCAATATCTTGAAGTTTATTTGCACTAACTATCTTAGTTATAGAAGCTTCAGGACCAGGAGTACTTCCCTGTGATAAAGCCGAGATGTTTCTCATTTTTGTGTACTTCAAACCGGATTGCTCACAATACCAATCAGCAAGTTTTTCTCTAACAGCACCATTTGAAATTGCAGCGTCACCATTAAAATCTTGATCTTTAGCAAGTTCAAAAATTTCTTGGAAATCTACTCCAGATGCATCACCGACAGCAAGTCTCTCATTCATTAGAGTGGTTAAAGAAACCTTCCAACCGTCTCCAATTTCACCTAGACGTTGTGAATCAGGAATTTTTACATCGGTAAAATAAACTTCATTAAAGTTTGCTCCACCTGTGATTTGTTTGATTGGTCTAACTTCAACTCCAGGAGATTTCATATCCAGAAAGAAGTAGGTAAGGCCTTTATGTTTAGGAGCTGAGAAATCACTTCTAGTGACAATGATTCCATAATCACTGTAGTGGGCTCCTGAAGTCCATACTTTTTGACCATTAATAGTCCAAGTATCACCATCTAGTTCAGCCTTAGTTTTAATACCCGCTAAATCNGAACCNGCTCCAGGCTCNCTAAACAANTGACACCAAATTTCNTCACCTTTNGCCATTGGAGGNAGNTATCTTTTTTTCTGTTCTTCNNTTGCATATAGCATTAATACTGGACCTGCCATGCCTTGACCAATCTCAAAAAAACCACCTGGCACTTTAAATTTGGATTCTTCTTGTCCCCAAATTACTCTTTCCATTGGAGNNGCATCACGTCCNCCATAATCTTTNGGCCAATGAAGACATGCCCAGCCAGCATCATATTTTTTTGCTTGCCAAGCTTTNGCATCTTTAAGTGCGCTTGATTCTCCAGATTCNCCCTCGCCACTCATTTCNGCAGGACGGTAAATGTCTTTNGCATGCTCTTTTTTATCTGCATTAGCAGATAACCAAGAANTTACCTCATCTCTAAATTTNGCTTCGTCTTTAGTATCGTTAAAATCCATNTTTATCCTCCGATTNANNTAATTTTANGTTGGTGAATTACTTTTTTCTAGTGATGTAATTAATTTATCTTTCCATATTCCTTGACTGCCTATNTTACTNGAAAGCAATCTTGCTCTTCTNTANAAAAGATGACAATCAAATTCCCAAGTAGCNCCCATTCCTCCNTGAGTTTGAATATTTTCTTTTGAGCATTCATAAAATGCTTTTGTAGCACTTACNCGAGCAGTAGCNGCGGCAGTNGGAAGCTCAGGNGCATCATTACTCAAAGCCCAGGCACCGTAATAACAGTTGGAACGNGCCAATTGAAGTGAAATATACATGTCAGCTACTTTGTGTTTGATAGCTTGAAAAGAAGCAATAGCTCTTCCGAANGCATATCTACCCATAGCNTAATCNTTAGCTTGATTCATTGCAGCTTCAGCACCNCCTACTTGTTCAAAAGCNAATAAAACCGCAGATTGATCTAGAAGTTTTTCTATNNCTTCCCAAGCATCTGCGCTTAGCTCTTGNGCAGGTGTATTTTTAAAAGATATATCAGCATGAGATCTAGAAGGATCAAAAGTCTCTAAAGAATCAATTTCCACCCCATCAGCAGATAAATCAACTAAATAAAGGCCAATTTTATTTTTACCTGAAGTTGCGGATACCAGAGCAAAATTTGCTATATCTCCATCAGGCACAGCAACTTTTTTNCCAGTGATNTTTCCAGATTTAGCNGCAACACTTATTCCAGACTCGCTAGGAAATGTTGTTTTTTCTGAATGNGCAAAAGTACCNATNATTTCGCCGCTAGCTAATTTTGGNAGAAATTCCTTTTTAATATCTTCATTTGAGGAATTNANAATTGCTGTAGTNGCAAGATAAACACTTGAAGAGAANGGAACTGGAGCTATTCCTCTNCCAAGNTCTTCAGCAATGACACACAATTCCAAAAAGCCCATACCTATTCCACCGTATTCTTCAGGAATGGTAGTAGCCGTTAAGCCCATTTGAACTAGCTGGTTCCAAAGTTCTTTATCAAACTTTTCTTCTCCTTCTAAAATAGTTCTATTTCTTTTTACAGAATTCTCTTTATCAAGAAGTTTTTTCACCTCTTCTTTCATCAACAATTGATCTTCAGAAAAATTAAAATTCATTTGTTCTCCTTTAAATAATAGCTTTCTATTCTAACCATGAATTAAAATAAACAAAATAACCAATCTCAAGTAAATGAAAAAAAATCCAATCTCAACTAGAAGAATATTTCCTTCCAGTCAGGTACCACCAAGCTCAGTAATATCATATGGAGTCTTTCTTTTGGTTTTCATTATATTGATTTCCTTTATGTTATTCAGAACTTCTTCTCAGCAAGAAAATCTCATAAACATGAATTCCAGATTGATTGATTTGGAACAACAAGTTCAACAATCCGTTCAGTCGTCAGAAGTTACTGTTGAAACTCTTTCAGACGACCTTAAGGAAGTTAATAGAGAGATAAGAAAGTTATGGGATTTAAGTAATAAAAGAAATAAACAAAGAATTGCTACTCTTGAAGATCAGCTCAACTCAATTGATAGCTCGATTAAAGAAATTTTCACTCAATCTCAAGAAATAAGATTGATTTCAAAAGAATTTTCAAAATCTATTTCCGATATAAAAACCAGAGTCGCTAAAATAGATACATCCTCTTTAAGTTCTCCTGATTACGAGCTGCGTATAAAAGATTTGGAGGAGGCGGTGAACTCTATGGATTCTTTTAGAAGACAGACGAACCAATCTATTCTCAAATTAAAAGATGAGCTTTCAAAATCTATTTCCAATCAGGAGAACTCAGAAAGTAATTCCTTGCCAATAGAAAACTAATCAATATACTTATTTTTCACGCGGATATGGTGGAACTGGTAGACACGCTAGATTTAGGTTCTAGTGCCGAAAGGTGTGGGGGTTCGACTCCCTCTATCCGCACCAAAAAACTAGTTACTATAGATGCTCAATCAGTAAAGTTGGAACATTCGAACAGTGAGATTTGATTGTTGCAACAAGAGTATTAGGTTTTCTTCCATCTTTAATATCAGTAATATTAATACCCGCATCAAGCAATCTCTTATGCGTTTTTTTTATATTTTTTGTCGTCCAGGCTAAGCCCCATAGAGAATCTTCTGGCGATCCATCTTTTTTAATTCCAATAGCCTCAATAGTGGTGTGGTTGGTCCTAAAAAAGAGCATTCTACCTCCCCATTTTTCTACAAATTGATCTAAAGCCAGCCTAATTCCATATTTCTCTTTATAAAGATCAACCAAACCATCAGGATCATTTGAATTAATAACTACGTGATCCATCCTTGAAATGTTTGATTCATCAAGATCTTCAGGTTCTGGCAGAGTACCGCCTGTATGCTCTATTAGAAGGGTAAATACTCCTCTTGAAACATCCATAGGCATTAGAATGTTTTTCCAGTGCCTTTCTTTTTTTGAAATATTATCCAAACCTTTTCCGTCTAGGATTTCTAAATCTACCTCAAAACTTGCTGAAAGCTTTTTTTTAGCTTTCACTATGTCATCTGTTTCAAGAGCTAAGCCAAAAACACTCTCTCCATTTTTTTTTATATGCTCGTCAATGTATTCTCCTAGAGGACCTACATCCTCTTTACTTATTAATTCAAGATACATGTTCTCAAGAGGAAATAGGGCGTTTTTCGTTCCTAGAGATGGATGACTTCCTTGCCAAGTAGGACCAAAGCCAAAAACAAGTGAATAGTCTTCTACAGCTTTATCCAACTCTTCTACTGCAACTAATATGTGATCGATGGATTTAATCATATGACATGTATTATTTTGACATATAGGGTGTCAAATTTTTTAAAAACTTGTTAATATTTTTTTTCTTAAATCAAGAGGATATATATGGAATTTCAACATACGGATAAAGTAAAAGATTTATTAGAACGCGTAACAAAGTTCATGGACGACCACGTTTATGAAGGGGAAAAAGTGTACGCAGATCAAATGACAGAATTTAGAAATCAAGGTAACCCTTGGCAAGTTCCCCCGGTATTAGATGAGCTTAAAGCAAAAGCAAAAGCTGAAGGCTTGTGGAACTTATTTTTACCTGACTCTCAATGGGGACCAGGACTGACAAACTTAGAATATGCTCCTTTGTCAGAGCAAATGGGAAGATGTGGGATCGCATCAGAAGTATTCAATTGTTCAGCTCCAGACACTGGAAACATGGAAGTAATAGATAAGTATGGAAATCCTGAGCAACAAGAAAGATGGCTAAAACCTTTGCTTGACGGAGAAATCAGATCAGCTTTTGGAATGACTGAACCGAATGTTGCTTCATCGGATGCAACAAACATAGGTAGCAGAATCGAGGATAAAGGAGATAGATATGTCATCAATGGTGAGAAATGGTGGACTTCTGGCGCTGGAGATCCTCGTTGCAAAATCATCATATTCATGGGAGTTACAAATCCAGATAACCCTAAACACCAAAGACAATCTCAGATTCTTGTCCCAATGGATACTCCTGGAGTGGAAGTTTTAAGAATGATGACTGTTTTTGGAAACGACGATGCTCCTCACGGACATGCTCATATGAAATTTACAGATGTTGAAGTACCTAAAGAGAATCTTCTTTTAGGAGAAGGCAGAGGTTTTGAAATAGCTCAAGGTCGTTTAGGCCCAGGAAGAATTCATCACTGTATGAGAACAATTGGAGCTGCCGAAAGAGCTTTAGACTTGCTTTGCAAAAGATCTCTAAATAGAACTGCGTTTGGAAAAACGCTTTCAGAATTGGGCGGAAATTACGATGTCATTGCCGATTGCAGAATAGAAATTGATATGTGCAGGCTTCTTACTTTAAAAGCTGCTTACATGATGGATACAGTTGGCAATAAAATTGCTAAAAGTGAAATTGCACAAATCAAAGTTGCTGTTCCTAATATGGCACTTCGCGTTATTGATAAAGCGATTCAAATTCATGGTGGTGCAGGAGTTTCTCAAGATACTCCTCTTGCAAGGCTTTACGCTGGAATGAGAACTCTTCGTTTAGCTGATGGGCCTGATGAAGTCCACAGAAGAACTGTTGCAAGATTGGAACTTGGCAAACATCAAGCTGAAGAAGCTAAAGCAGAAGAATATATCGGCAGACCAAGCTAATCTTTAATGGCTGATCATACAACGTATGGATTAGTCTGCTCTGAGCTCTCCAAAGATTTGTCTAAGACAAATTTAGGAGAACTCAAATTAGATTCCTTTGAGGATAATTCGGTCAAAATTATTATTAAGGCCGCTTCACTTAATTTCCCTGATTTACTCATGACTCAGGGTAAATACCAAAATAGACCCGATCTTCCATTTGCTCTTGGGATGGAGGGAGCAGGAATAATTGAAAAGGTTGGATCTGGAGTTTCTTCATTAAAGGAAGGCGATGAAGTTATGTTTGGCGGTTGGGGACATGGTGCAATTGCCGAATCAATCATTCTTCCAGAGGGTTTGGTCTCTTTAAAACCCAAGTCATTAAATTTTTCCGAAGCAGCCTCCTTTAAAACAGCCTATTTGACTGCTTATGTTGGCTTAATTAGAAGGGGCGAATTAAAACAAGGCGAGACACTTCTTGTTCATGGCGCATCAGGTGGCGTAGGAATGGCTGCGGTTCAAATGGGTAAACTTTACGGCGCAAAAGTAATTGCAAGCGGTACTTCGGATGAAAAATTAAAAATTGTAAAGACTTGGGGTGCAGACGAAATCATTAATACCGGATTAGAGGGGTCTGTTTCTTTTCGAGAAGAGGTAAAAGATCTGACGGATGGAAAAGGGGCGGATGTAATTTACGACCCAGTCGGGGGCGATGTATTTGACGAATCCATTCGATGTATAAATTGGGGAGGTAGATTATTAATAATTGGTTTTACTAGCGGGAGGATTCCAACAGTCCCAGTTAACTATCCTCTCATTAAAGGATTTTCAGTCATTGGTGTAAGGGCAGGTGAATTTGGCAGAAGAGATCCCGAAAAAGGTAGAGAAAATAATGAAATTATTATGGAGTTAGCCGAATCAGGAAAACTCAAACCTCATATTTGTAAGGAATTTCCTTTAAAAAATTCAAAAGAAGGTCTGGAATATTTAAGAGATCGAAAATTAGTAGGAAAAGTTACAGTTACAATGTCTTAGACTTATTTCTTTTGCAACGTTCACTACAGTACAAAACATTTTCCCAATCCCTTTCCCATTTTTTTCGCCATGAAAAAGGTTTTTTACATACTTTACAAATTTTTTCCTCTTTGTATTTCATACCGAATTTTTTTTGATAAATTCATCAGCAAGACCAAAAATTCTTTCCTTTCGTTCTGGTTTCATCTTATCCAGAGAACGAGTCAAAATTGATAATCTAGGGTTTGATTCATAGAAATCACGATGTTTTTCCGTAAATCTCCAATAAAGACCATCTAAAACATCGCACCAAGGTCCTTTTTTATAATTACTCATTTTTAAGACATAATTTGAACCGCATGTATAAGGCTTAGTGGACATTATCCCTCCATCGGCAAAAGTACCCATGCCAAAGACATTAGGCACCATTACCCACTCAGAAGAGTCGACAAACATTTCCATAAACCATCTGTAGATATCTTTAGGGTCAATCTCACAAAGAGTAAAAATATTTGAAAGTATCATCAATCGGGGAATATGATGGGTATAACCATACTTATTCACCATTTTTATTACATCATCTAAAGGGTCAAGACCTGTACTTCCATCGTACCAATTTGAATTAATTTTATTTTTATGTTCCCAATAATTACTTTTAAACTCAATCTCGCTTTTTTCTTGATAGACACCTCTTATAAATTCTCGCCATCCAATAATTTGTCTTATAAAACCCTCAAGAGAATTTAAGGGAATTTCATTTGATTCAGCATGATTTAGAGCTGAGTTTATTACTTCTTCAGGCGTCAAAAGCCCAACATTCAAAAGAGGCGATAACATGCTATGAAATAAAAAATTTTGTTGTTCTTGCATAGCATCTTCATAAGTTCCAAATAACTTAAATCTTTGATCTAAAAAATTTTTTAAACTTCGTTTTGCGTCTTTTCTGTTATCCGGCAACCAAGAATTTAACTCTCCAGGATGATTATCAAAATATTCTTGAACATCTTGTTTTACATCATCTCCATGTATGTTTTTTGAAAACATTTTTAATTTAGGGAGTTCTAAATCTTTAGGAATTTTTTTTCTGTTTTCTTCATCGTAAGACCATTTACCTCCTGTTGGTTTACCATCTGAAATTAAGATATCTAAATCTTTTCGCATTAGTTGATAAAAACTTACCATTCTGAGATTTTTTTTATTTTGAGCAAACTTATTAAATTTATCTCTTGAACAGAGAAACATTGGAGATTGGATGATTTCAAAATGAATTTCTTTTTGTTTTAAAAAATCAAATATTCTCTTTTCAAAGAATTTATCTTCTATTTCAAAAAATTTAAGAGTCTTAAATTTATTTTTATCTAAAAACTCGCTTAGAAGTGCGATGAAATCTTTATTTTTGTTCTTTTCACTAAGTTTATTGTAAAAAACCTCATAACCAAGATCAGAAATTTCATCCTTGAAACAACGCATCGCACTTAAAAAGAAAAATATTTTTTGTTTGTGATATTTTTCTTCTGTGCACAGTCCAAAGTCTTCTGCCATAAAAATATTTTTGGTTTTTGCCTGGGAAAGATATTTTTTATCGAAAAGTTGATTGCCAAGAATAATTAATAAAGTATCATCATGCATTCTTTTAATTTACTTTATTTGAAACTTTTTTATTCAATTAATAACTATTCATTATTTAAATAGCTATGAAAAATAAATTCCCTTATCCTGGCATTGCAAAAAAGGTCACCGAAGAAATGTGTGACTTAAACGGTCATATGAATGTGACTTTTTATACAAAGATCTTTGAAGAAGGCTCTTATGAAATGTTCAATCAACTTGGAATGGGATTTGATTATATTAACTCCGGTTATAGTACTTTCACTCTTGAACAAAATCTCAGATATGTAAAAGAAAATCTATTAGGAGATAAGATTTCCACTCATTATAGAATTGTCAATGTGAATAGAAAATTAATCCATCATGTTGGGATTCTTCTTAATAATGATAAAGAACTTAGCGCCATAGAAGAAATTCTACTTATTCACATCGACATGAAAAAAAGAAAGTCCTGCCCTATGCCGGATGAGTCTTTCAATAAAGTCCTTCAAATGAAAGAAGAAAACGATGCTCTTGGCGAATTGGATTTTGACTTAAGGTTTAAGATTAAAAATTAATTACCAGAAAATTCTGGATCTCTTCTCTCCAGAGAGGCTTTTATTCCTTCTTGAAAATCAGCCGTTTCTCTTAGCCTATTTTGTTCAGAAAGCTCCCATTTGACTATCTCTTCAATTTTTTTAACGGAGTCGCCTTTGATTGTCTCTCTTATAGCCTGAACTCCTAAAGGGCCTGCAGCATTAATCTCTTTTGCAAGTTCTTCTGCTTTGGACATTAATTCATTTTGAGGAACAAGAAAATCAGCAAGACCTATTTCAAAAGCTTCCTTACCTTTTACTCTAGCGCTAGTGAGCAGCATCCATTTTGCTTTTTGATTTCCAACGACTCGCGGGAGAGTTACCGTAGTACCAAATCCTTGATGAAAAGCTAATTTAGAAAAATTTGCACTGAATCTAGATTCTTCACAAACTATTCTAAAGTCAGCAGAAAGGGCTACTCCTAATCCACCTCCTACAGCGGCTCCCTGAATGGTTGCTATGACCGGTTTTTTAGTTTTAAAAAGCCTAACTGCCTCTTGATACAACCTTTCATAAGGGTCTGACTCTTCCTTATAGGAAGATCTTGTAAAGTCTGCTCCAGCACAAAAATGCTTGCCTTCTGAAGATAAAATAATACTTCTGCATTCTCTTTCGTTATCCATTTTCTCAAGGAAATCTGCAATTTGACCAATAAGTTCGGCATCAAAATGGTTATTGGGCGGTCTATTGATTGAAACATAACCAATATGATCTTCTAATTTGGTTTTTAAATCGTTATTACTCATAGTGAAAATAAGTCTATCACGAAGAATTTAAAGTAAAATGAACAGATGGGATTTTTAACTAAAAAGTTTTCAATTTTTTCTTGTTTATTTATTTCCTCATTCATTTTTTCAGAGGAATGGAAAATATCTCCAGGTACTTCAGCACAAGATGATATTCAATCAGCAATGATTTTAGCTCAAGAAGGAGATACCATTGCTTTAACGGCAGGAGTCTATAATTTGAATCATGGTTTATCTCTTGATGTCGATAACATTACTTTAAAAGGAGAAGGCCACAAAAAAACTGTCTTAAACTTTTCAGAGCAAAAGACTGGAGCACAAGGTCTCCTCGTAACTTCCAATGATATAACTTTAAAAGATTTTGCCGTGGAGAATGCTAAAGGTGATGCTATAAAATCCAAAGGTTCTAAAAATATCAAATTTTTAAACTTAAGAACCGAATGGACAAATGGACCGGATACAAAAAATGGCGCGTACGGTCTCTATCCTGTCGAATCTAAAAACGTACTGATTGATGGTTGTATTGCTATTGGAGCATCTGATGCTGGAGTATATGTTGGACAATCTGAAAATATTATAGTGAGGAATACTGAAGCTTATTTCAATGTTGCTGGAATCGAAATTGAAAATTCTTACTATGCCGATGTTTATGACAATGTTGCTGAAAATAATACTGCAGGAATTTTAGTCTTTGATCTACCAGATTTGCCTAAACAAGGTGGAAAATTTGTCAGAGTTTTTAATAATATCTCATCCAACAACAANACAGAAAATTTTGCTCCANAAGGAAACATTGTCGGACAAGTACCAAAAGGAACTGGATTAGTNATAAGAGCNAATCGTCATGTNGAAGTTTTTAAGAATACNTTTGAAAACAATTCCACAATNGGTGTTGCCTTAGTTGCTGGAGATTTGGAGTCTGGAGACGATGCTTACGATCCTTACCCGAGAAACATTCAAATTTATGATAATAATTTTAAAAATTCAGGTTATGACCCAGATTTTAATCGAGGAGAGCTTTCTCCTTTGTTGGTAGAAATCTCCAATGGCTTTCAACCAGATATTATGTGGGATGGTATTTTNCCTTTTTGGCAAAACGTCTTTGGTCAAAAAAAAGGAGAAANACTTGTNCTTGATACAAACAATGATGCTAAGTTTTTAAATCTTGATCTATTTTGGTACTTTGTGATGTCNTTTTTTCACAGTCCAGAATTTAATGGNAAAGAATATTTNTCAGANGTAAANAATCTTGATCCAATTNCCGAATGGTAAAAAAACTTCTTTTAATNGTTGCACTCTTATCGCAATTAATTTTTGCAGTAAANGATGAAGCTATTCTCTCAAAAAGGCCCGAAGCCAAGCTTTCAGACTATGATTTTTTTAAATNACCTAAAGAGCAAATTCCNAATGACAATGTTCATAAATATTTTCTTCAAACCCCTTTATTTTCTGATTATTCTTTAAAAGANAGATTTGNTTATATTCCAAAAGAAAAAAAAGCAATNCATTCTNTTGATNNNGTTTATGNGTTTCCAATTGGANCGGCATTAGTTAAAACNTTCTCCTATGAGATGGCATCGAACAAAAACAAAGTTTTGTTGGAAACTAGATTACTTCTTTTACAAGAAACAGGTTGGTCTGCTCACACTTATGTTTGGGATGAAAACCAGGAGGATGCATATCTTAAAGTCTCTGGAAAAACTATTGAAGGAATTGAATTTCTTCACGAGGGTAACTTAAAAAAAGTAGATTATCGAGTTCCCAATCAGAATCAATGTAAGGAATGTCATTTATCTGGTGACAAAATTATGCCGATAGGGCCAAAATCCAGAAATCTAAATTTTGAGGTAATTCAGCATAATGAAAGCATCAATCAAATTGATTATTGGATAGAAAATGGACTTGTTGAAAAGCACGGTCCCCAAAAAGTAGTTGCTGACTGGAAAAATATGGAAGAACCTCTAGATGATAGAGCAAGAGCTTATCTCGATGTGAATTGTGGACATTGTCATATGCCAGGAGGCTCAGCAGACACAACTGGATTGTATCTTTCAGTCAATGAGAAAGACGTTAGAAAGCTTGGAGTAAATAAACCGCCAGTAGCCGCAGGCAAGGCTAGTGGGAATCTTATGTATTCAATTGTTCCGGGTAAACCAGAAAAATCTATATTGTTATATCGAATGAAATCTGAAGATCCGGGTATTATGATGCCGGAGTCTGGAAGGGCTCTAGCCCATTCTGAAGGCATTAGGCTAATTGAAAGCTGGATAAAAAACTACGAAAAATGAAATTAATTAAAAGCATAATCTCCAAAATAGATGTAACTTTATTTGTGATTTATGGTTTTTTAGGATTTGGTAGCATGTATTTGGCAAGCTTCATTCGAAGCGTTACCAAGTTAAATTTTTGGGCAGAATTATTGATTTGTTTCTTAATAATTTCTCCGATTTATTTTCTTGTAAGAGTTCTTAAGAAAAAATATTCAAACTGATGATTAGAATTTTAATAATTTCACTATTTTTGATAGGAACTATTTTAATTTTTTCTTACCTAACGACTTACTTAGTTCAAAAATTTGGAAAATTGATTGCATTTTCTTCTATCATTTCTGTAGGTATTATTTTAAGCGCAATCATTATCGCCCATGAAGATGGTTGTGTAACTGAAGTTGAGGGCTTAGAGGCTGCAAAGGTTTGTTGGTTTAAATGAAGAATTTTCAAGACCTAGTTCAAGAAGCTTTAAAAAAGATTCCAGAGGTTGATATCTATCAACTTAAGGAAAAAATTGAAAGTAATAAACAAATAAAACTAATCGATATCAGAGAAGACCGAGAGTGGGTTTCTGGTAGAATTCCATCAGCTTTTCATATTGGCAGAGGTGTACTTGAAAAAGGTATCTTTGAGGTTGCTGATAGTGAAGATGAAATTATTTTGTACTGTGCAAGTGGTTTCAGGTCGGTTTTGGGTTCCAAATCTCTTAATGAAATGGGATTCAAAAACGTTTTTTCTCTAAAAGGAGGAATTACGGACTGGATTACTGCGGGATTTGAAATTGAAGAATAATTTCAAAAGAAAAATTAAGGATTTATAATAAAAATATGAATGAAGAAATTTTAGATGTTTTAATTGTTGGCTCAGGTATTTCTGGTATTGGTGCTGGCGCTCATCTAAGTATGAAGTGTCCCAACAAAAAATACCTGATTTTAGAGGGTAGAGAAAACTTTGGTGGTACTTGGGATTTATTTAAATATCCAGGCATAAGATCAGATTCAGACATGCATACTCTAGGCTTTAGTTTTAAGCCTTGGCTTCACAGAAAATCAATAGCGGATGGTTCCTCCATAATGGAATATNTNGAAGAAACCATTAAGGAGTATGAACTCACAGATAAAATAAGATACANACATCATGTNCATCAAGCNGAATGGTCTTCCTCTGAAAATCTTTGGACCTTAAAAGTTGANGACAAAAATTCTGGNGAAACTAANCTCTTTAAATCNTCTTTNCTATANATGTGTGCAGGTTATTACAGTTATAAAGGCGGACACTTACCAGAATTTAAAGGAAGAGATGAATTTCAAGGCGATATCATTCACCCTCAGGAGTGGCCAGAAGATTTTGACTATGAGGGGAAAAATATTGTTGTGATTGGAAGTGGTGCTACTGCAGCAACGATTGTTCCAGCAATGTCAAAAAAAGCAAAGCATGTGACAATGCTCCAAAGGTCACCCACATATTATGCTTCTGCTCCAGATGAGGATGCAATAGCTCTTTTTCTGAACAAGTTTCTACCAAGACGTTTTGTCTACAGCATCATAAGACTTAGGAATGTCCTTTTCCAACAATGGCTTTACAAAAGGGCCAGAAATCGCCCTGAAAAGGTTAAGGAATTCTTACTGGAAAGGGTCAAAGAAGAGCTCCCCAACTACAATATACAAAAGCACTTTACTCCGTCCTATAATCCTTGGGAACAACGCATGTGTTTGGTTCCAAATAGTGATTTATTTGAAGCTATTAGACAAGATGATGTATCCATTGTTACTGATCACATTGAAAAGTTTACTAAGGAAGGAATTGAGCTTAAGTCTGGCGAGGTTTTAAAAACTGATGTAATTATTACTGCGACTGGAATCGTTCTTGAAAACTTCGGNGGAATAGAAGTTAAAGTTGATGATTCAATGGTTCAGGTCTCAGATACTATGACTTACAAAAGCATGATGTATAGCGGGATACCTAATTTTGTAAATTCTTTTGGCTATATCAATGCTTCTTGGACCTTAAAAGCAGATATTACAAGTGAATATGTGTGTCGTCTAATCAAACACATGGATAAAAACAACTTCAAAAAATGTTGTCCTGAAATTCCTTCCGATGTCGAAGAATCTAAAGATTGGCTTGAAGATTGGTCTTCCGGCTATATTCAAAGATCCATCCATAAGTTTGCCAAGCAAGGAAATAAAAAACCTTGGGTGAATTACCAAGATTATCTAAAAGATTGGTTTGACGTTAAATTTGGAAAAATGGAAGACGGCAATCTTCAGTTTTCAAATAAAAAGTCCTAACAAAAAGCTAGCGCCATGCTAGATTCAAGTTTTTTAAAAATACTTCTATTTACTTTGGCCCTATCCTCTTGTGGGGGAGGTAATAGCTCTGCCTCTCCTCCAAGTGAAAGTTCTTTCGTGAGTCAACCAAAATCAATTAATGGTCTGGTAGTTGATGGATACATCAGAAATGCTGATATTTGGATCGAAACTACAAACGATTTTTCATATATTGGAGAAACAAAGACGTCTTCTAACTTACAAGGAAGATTTAGCTTAACAACAAGCCTCACAGACTACAGAGTTCAGTCCTCTGGCGGCATTGATTTAGATACAAACAATAGTTTAGAAGGTTTAATTTTAATTAATTACAAGATAGATGAACTTGCATCTTCTAATACTGCTCAGAATTTTATTATTTCGCCATTAACGACCGCAGATTTTTTTCTTTCAGAATCTCTAAATAAACTATCCAACCCAATAACAACAACCATAAATGACCTTATGGATTTGGATCAAAACTTAAATGTCAATACTGTTGATCATGTAGCTAGTTTGAATGATGGATTTATGTATGCTGAGGTTTATGAAAGAGCCAATCAACTGACCTCTCTTTCACTATCTTTTACAAGATTAGTCAATAATTTAAGTACTTCTGACATTAACAGCAGTGAAATTTTCCAAGTAATCTTAGATCGAATGGTAGCAATTTATCAAAGCTCTCAAAATGAGGTAAATATAGAATCTTCAGCCTTCATAGATGCATTGGTCGACGATGTAAATTTTAAATTTTCTCTTTCTTTGGAAAATGAAATTAAGACGAAAGTAAAAAATATGTATAAAGCTTTCATACCTTTGATACAAGTTAAGCCTAACTTAGCAGCTACACATGGTTTGTTTTATTTTGCTACCAATACTTTTTTTAATGATCTTGTTTTAGTTGCATCCAATAATGATCAAGAAAATATTTATTCCAGATATAGTCTTGATCTAATCACTTACATTTCAGAGATATCTGGACAAACAGAATCAAACTTAGCTTTTTCCATAACAGCTAATTCTGACTTGGTTTCTTCTTTTGAAGATCAGACTTTCAATATAAACGTTTTGGAAAACGATGATTATGATAGTCAATCAAGTTATAACATTTCATTTACACAGCCTGCCAATGGAACGATAAGCAAGGATAATTTGAATATTTTAGTTTATCAGCCAAATGCAAATTTCAATGGTAACGATTCCTTTACATATACTCTTGAACAAGGCTCTTTAAGCTCCACTGCATCTGTAAATATCTCGGTCCAACCATTACCTGATGCTCCAATCATTTCAATATCATCAACTGAGATAACAATTCCAGAAAATCAAATTAATGTTGTAGAAATAGTAGCAAGTGATGCTGATGGCGATCCTCTTAGCTACAGTTTGTCAGGAACTGATTCTGCCTATTTTAGTATTTCTAGTTCAGGTAAGTTATCTTTTATAAATCCTCCAGATTATGAAACCAAGTCTTCTTTTGAAGTGACAGTCTCAGTGAGTGATGGAGCTTTATCCGACAGCAAAGATTTAGTCATAAATATTTCTAATGTTTTATATGAAGTTGATCTTCTGGTTTATTACGCCCCTGATATGTTATCTGAATACACCTCAGAAAATGGAGTTGAGACCAGAGTTTTATATCTTATTGAATCTGCAAACAATGCTCTAAAAAGGAGTCAGTCAGAGGTTCAATTTAATTTGCTAAAACTATTGCCTTACGATGTAGATGTAAGTAACCAATCAGGGAATACAATTTTTTCTTCTCTTCTTGGTAGAGAAAAAATTAAAAAAGATCAAATCATGTATGGAGCTGATTATTTTATTCTTGTTTCAAGATGGGATTCAGCAAAAGGACAGACTGGAGGAACAGCCTCAATTGATTTAACAATAGCTAATCTAACTGATTGGGATGCAGCCCATGGGTACTTATCAGCATGGTCCGTTGATCCCAATTGGTCAGAACCAGGATGTAATCCATGTTTTCCCGATAAAGTCTTTGCCCATGAATTAGGACACAATTTAGGATCAGGACATTGGCCAGGAGAAACTGGACAGTCTTATGCCTATGGTCATCGTGTTGATGGAAATACCGACGGAGACTTCACAGATAGTTTCGACTGGGGAACTGTTATGAGTTACAACAATATCTCACCCGATTATTTTTCAAATCCAAACGTGTCATGTAAAAACGGCCTAGCTTGTGGTGTAGTAAATGTTAGCGACAATACCAAGTGGTATAACAACTTAGGAACAAGATTTTCTAGTATTCTGCCAGCTAGTTCCTTAGATAATTCAAATACTTCTAATAAAATCAACATAAAAAACTTCTTTCCAAAGATTTCGGGAGGCATTTCTACTTTTTCAAATGCTGGTTCTACACGAATTTTCCAAGTTACTGAGTTTTCCGATGTCGACATAAACGGTCAGACTTATAAAAGCTTTAAATGGGAAAATTCTTCTAATGGAAATCCTAAGATGGCTTATCATTTTTATGAAAAGGATAATAAATACTTTATAAATCGAACTGACTATGAGGCGGGTTATAAGTTTTCCAATCAAGATGAATACACTCTTTATAACAACAACAATTTGTGTGTTTTCTTCGATTCGTTTCAAAGCATAGGAAATTATTTAGCAAGAGATTGCAGTAACGCACACTATGGAGACCCTCCCGTTTATAACGATGTTTTTCATTTCAATCACTTCATAAAAAGTGAAAATATAAGCGTTCCCTATGGAAGTTTCAGCACCATAAAATATGTTTTTACTATCTGGGATAATAATAATAGTCCATATAGTGACACTCCATATTTAATGCATACCATATTCTGGTTAAATTCAGAGATGGGAATCATTCAGTATCGCGATCATTTAGGAAGGATATGGAAATTGGAAAGTACAGACTCCGATGGCGATGGAATAGATAACAAATTGGACGATGACGATGATAATGATGGAGTTTTAGACAACTCCGATGCATTTAAATTAGATCCAACTGCATCTGTAGATTCCAATTCAGATGGCATACCTGATTAAGCGAACTATTTCTTTTCTAAAGAATAATCTTCTTCACTGAATTGAGGAATTTCTAAATCTGCTTCAGAAGTATTTGTAATATATGTAAGGTTTTCATTTTTGTTAAGCAAAAAAACTTTTCCATCGATATGAAACTTTCCAAAAGCTAGCTCGTTACCTATAACCAAAAAAGACTCATTTTCGTTATCGAGCGACTTTGTTCTAATAATTTTATTTGATTTGGATTTATTAACCGTTTTAATTTCTTTTTGAAAATTATTTCCAAATAAATTTATATTTAGAATATCTCCAGGAATTATGTCGATAAAAGATTCTTCAAAATTAGTAACTTGTTTGAAAGCTAATAAATTTTTGACCGGAGAGAAGTATTCATTACTATCAATGCCTTCTAGATCAAGATAGATATTTTTTTTTGATATTCTTGAGCTCAAAGAAGTCAAATCGGTTATTTTAGAAAACGCCTCTTCCTCTGAAATGTATGCATTCTCAGTCGTCTCGAGAGAATTCGAAGATGATGTGGTGTCAAGAAAAAACCAAGAAAAAAAAATTATTATGGTTATAACAATAAAAAGAATTATTTTCATCTAATGGGATAATATTTATATATGAACAAAATATCATCATTTTCTTATAAATTTATTTTTAGTTTATTTTGTATCTCTTTTTTAAATACAAACTTGTTTGCGGAGAACTCAACAAATCACCTGAAAACAATCATTTTTGGGGCGGGTTGTTTTTGGAGCGTTGAAAAAAAATTTCAGGAAAGTTATGGAGTTGTAAATGTTGAGTCAGGCTATGCTGATGGAAAAAATATTAAGCCTGTTTATAAAGAAATAATCAAAAGAGAAAATAGGTTCAACCCAAATAATTTTGCTGAAGTAGTTAGAGTAACATATAACAGTAATCAAACTGACTTCGAAAATCTTGTAAAGATTTTCTTTGAAATGCATGACCCAACCCAAATTAACAGACAAGGAAATGACATAGGGACTCAATATCGCTCCTTGATTCTTGCTAATACGATTGACGAAATAAATATCTCTGAAGGAGTAAAAAAAAATTATCAGAATTTATTAAGTAAAAAAGGTTATGGACCAATTTCAACAGATATTAAAAAGTATACAAATTTTTATTTGGCAGAAGATTATCATCAAGATTATTTAGTAAAAAATCCTAATGGGTATTGCCCAGATAATTCAACAGGAATTATTTTTTCTAAAGAAACTGAAGATCTAGTAGATAACAAAGATTTAACATCCGGTAAAAAAATACTTGTTCTTGATGCTGAAGATTGTCCTTATTGCTTCAAATTAAGGAAAGAAGTCTTAAATAGCTATGAAGGCTCCATTGAGTTATTTTTTCGAAAATCAAATGAACTAGATGGCTTAGATTTAAAAACACCTACCTGGGCTACACCCACAATCTATTTTTTAGAAAACGGTCAAGAAATTTCTGCCCACCANGGATACCTTGCTAAAGATAAATTTTATGAGTTTCTAGGGAAATTTAAACTTGGCAAAACNGAAGCTTACAACNTAGCTTTCAATCAAGGTACGGATCCTACGTATTGCAAAGAATATGAATTATTTAAAAATACTCCTGAAGGAGTATTTGTTGACAAATTAAGCGGAGCTCCTCTTTTTGACACCAAACACAGATTTAATTCCAAAACAGGATGGCTTTCTTTTACTGAAGCGATTGAGGATTCTGTAACTGAACATATGGATTACAGTTATGGCATGGTTCGTGTTGAGATAAGATCTAAATCATCAGGCATTCACCTAGGACACGTATTNAATGATGGTCCAAATGGTAAACCAAGGTATTGTATCAATGCGACTGTGTTAGAATTCGTTCCGAATTTAGACACGTAGCTCAGTTGGTTAGAGTACTACCTTGACATGGTAGGGGTCCCCGGTTCGAATCCGGGCGTGTCTACCAAGTTTCTGAGGTAAATATGTTTGAAATCAATATTTTTAATTCTGCACAAATTTTTGATCAAATTTTCGCATTCATTTGTGTCTACTTACTAACAAGTCTTAACGCAAAAATCCGTTTTTATGGTTTTATTATTGGCACCGTTGGCTTTATCCCGGGAGTTTACTTACTGATCGCTACTCAACTTTGGTGGTTATTGGCTTTTATGCCAATTTGGGCCTACATTA